>JAHQVR010000339.1 GCA_019634245.1 Gammaproteobacteria bacterium | reverse complement strand
ACTTCGCTTTGAACTCCCATTTAGAAAAATGAGTTTCCAGCTTGAAGTCTGGAAGCTTGGTCATTTTTGATTCCCGAAAAAATGGGTTGAGCTTAACGCCGTGGTTTAGAATGGATTATATACGGGCAGTATGGGAATTAATTCATGGGTATGGAGATCAAACGGCTGGTTCCCGCCGACGCTGAAGCCTACCGTGCTCTTATGCTAAGAGCATTTCGAGAAGAGCCAGATGCGTTCACATCCAGTTTGGCTGAACGTGAGAAACAACCGTTGAGCTGGTGGCAGGAGACGTTATCGACAGAAGATAATACGTCAACCGTGGTTCTTGGTGCTGAGTTTGATACGGCTTTAGTCGGGGTTGGTGGTATTAAATTCAGCGAACGTGAAAAAACAAATCACAAGGCCGGCGTATTCGGTATGTACGTGGCAGAGGAAGCGCGAGGGCGCAAGCTTGCAACACATCTGTTGCAAGGCTTAATTGATATTGCCCGGCAGAATTCATCTACTGAGGTTCTTCAGCTCACCGTGACTGATGGCAATAAAGCCGCAACACAATTGTATTTGCAAAACGATTTTATCCAATTTGGTGCGGAGCCTTTTGCTGTTCGAACAGCAGATGGGTACGTCAGCAAATTGCATTTGTGGCGGCGCGTTTAAGGCCAAGCTGTTGAAGAAGGTACACCAAGTGGCAGTCAGTGTCGAACCAGATCAAGACTTTTTTTAGCTTTGTAGATTGACATCCGCTGCAACGAATAGCTGCGCTCAATGCCCGTTCAGTGGGTATCACGGTCGCGCATAGTCAATATTATATGATCGATTCAAAGGTGCCCATTGCAGCCGTAGGTAACCGAACGACAGCTCTTGTGACCAGAACTGTCGCGATTTCCTGTAACAGTCACTTGATCCTAAATCAGCAGGCAAGTGCATCATTTGATCAAAGTGACGCGAGGGCAGTTCGGTCGGCGCTATTCAGATTATGTCCTCGGACGACTGTTTGGGTCCAACTAGTTGAATCGACTTTGTCGTGGTCCGAGTAAACGCATTCTGAACGCTAGCAGCTATGATAAAAACCACAATCGCCAGCACCGCACCTACTGTATCTGCCAGCAAATCGAGCATAGTGTCATGCAATCCACGCTGAGCATAAAACAAACCGGTAAGATCAATAGAAAATTCAAAGAGTTCCCAAAGTGTTCCTGCAGTCACGGTACCACCCAAAACAAAAGCAGCTACTAATCCTACCGGTAAAGCAATACTACGCACGCTGCAGTATTGTCGTATAAACAACAGCAGCACCACTGCGATAGCGGCTGATCCGATACCGTGAATCGCTTTGTCATACCATATTGAATTCTCGTAAAACTCCAGTTGCATACCCAGTAAAATGTGAGCTGCCAATAAAATTGCCAGCGTAGTATTAGTTGCGTTTCGTAGCAGCGAATCTCGAATCAGATAGCTCGGTAGTGTCGAAAGCAAGAGTGCAACAATGGCAATACTTAATCGGAGATCATCGCCAATCAGAAGCCACTGCAAACCAGTAATAGTAATCGCAAGACGGCAGGTCACTACTGTGAGTGATGCCACAGTCATTGAGTACCAATTATTCACGACCTAGTTCCGGACCGTCGATAGACGGTCTTCTCCTGGCCACCGCCATGCAGTCCATAGAATCGCGACCATCGCCAGAAGCTGTATAGTCAAGAAAAACACATCATCCAGATCAGTCGGGGGCAGGGAAAGCATTCCAGCTGATATGATCAGAGCCGCAACGAGGGTAATCGGCCGCAAGATTCTGCGCACAAGCAGAAGCGATAGCAACACCATCGCAATCGGTATTTCGATGACGAAACCGGCAATAAACAGAAGCACTTCTGAAACCTCAGAAGCCAGAATCTGCTCAAGATGTGATTTTTTCGCGAGCTCGTGAATGTCACGAAAGATGATGTTGAGCAGAGTAAATAACCAGAGGCTAGAAAGCAGTGTATTTGTTTCTATCCTTCTCATCATGCTGTGTGTATCGATAGGTGTTACCTTTGAAAGCTTGCGTGCTGTCGCGTTTTCATGAGACATCAATTTCAGCGAAAAGCAATTCGTAACCCAATACCAGAATCGCCCAGCTTGAATAGATTGAGTGGATGGTGACTTACTTGCGTTTTGGTCAGCTAAACGAATATCTTTATATTCTGTTGGAGCCGTCATAGTTCTATATCCTCTGTGTTTGAATGACAGAATCTATGATCGACCAGATGTCAGTTTAGTACATCAGGTGTTCGGTTGAATTGATCTCAACCGAGTGTTCGATAAAAAACTCGTTCTTTCGGATGATTGGAGTCGTTACCGCGTAAAGTCAAACGCAAAGTAAGCAACTTGATTAACGTGGCATGCGGCCAGATTCATGTGCCCACATCGCTATCTCAACGCGATTCCTGGCGCCAAGCTTTTGCATCAGGCTTGCAAGATGGGTCTTGACGGTACTCAGACTGATGTGAAGTTCATCGCCAATTTCTGCATTAGTACGTCCTTTGGCTACGGTGAGTAGTACTTGCTCTTCACGCTCCGTTAGGGGTTCAAATGGTTGAATAGGTGAATTGTTGCTAGATAAGTCGGCAAACTTAGCAAGTAGGCGTGCAGTGATACTGGGTGCAATAAGCGCTTCACCACTTGCGGCCGCACGGATAGCCTGGGCAAGCAGATCAGGCCCGGCATCTTTAAGAAGAAATCCTCGAGCACCTGCTTTTAATGCAGCGTGAACGTATTCGTCTAGATCGAATGTAGTTATTACAACGATGGCCAAAGGGTTGGAAACTTCCGGCCCTGCCAATATACCCACCGCCTCGATTCCGTCAATTTCTGGCATTCGTATATCGAAAAGACACACATCAGGGTGCAATTTTCTCGCGAGATCCACGGCCTGGCGTCCGTTTTCCGCTTCTCCGATCACCTCGATATCTGGTTGAGCATCGAGAATCATGCGCAGGCCGGTACGAATCATATCTTGATCATCTGCAATGAGAACGCGGATACTCACGATTCTCCCCCTTGCTTAGGTAGTACAGCCTCGACAATCCAGCCACCCGATATTCCAGGACCCGTTTGTAAAGTACCCCCGTTGAGTGCCACCCTTTCCTCCATGCCGCGTAGTCCGAATCCCGGCAATTTTGTTTGTTCAACAACTTTGCCGTCATCTTCAACTGTCAAGCGCACCTGCTTTGAATCGCCCACAACTTTGACGGTTACGTTTTGCGCACCGCTTGCGTGACGCACGGCGTTGGTTACTGCTTCTTGCGCTAAACGATATAAGGTCGATTGCAGCATTAAGTTCAAATGCTCCAACTCACCCATTAGTGTGACGTTGACTTGTAACGGACACCCCTCATCCAACGCTAAACGTTTAATATCCTTGATCGTTGCTCCAGGTGCTCGTTCGGCTAATTCATCCTCTCGCAGTGCCCGTACAATCAACCTCATTTCTATCAGGGTACGCGAAGCAGCTTCTTCTATTTTCTCAAGTGCCTCAATCGCTGCTCCGGAGTTCGTTGCTGCGGTTGCTTGGCCAGCCTGGGCCTGAATTGCGATAGCCGAAACATGGTGCGCTACTGTGTCATGAAGTTCTCTAGCCAACTGTTCCCGCTCCCTCATGCGTACTTGTTCCTTGTCGTGCTGTTGGATGGCTTTCCAATTGCGTACAAACGCACCGAGGGCTGCGGGAAACAATACGAACAAACTAGCACCGAAAAACTCTAGCCAAGTGTGACCTTCGTGAACCATGGCTGTGGAGATGGACAGTGCAATAACCATTAAGCCGATGATTGCCTTAGGCCCAGAGCTCCAACGTAGCAACGCATAGGGCAGAATTACCACAATTACATCCGTTGTTAACCCGACCCAATCCACGCTGAGCAACAGTGAAGCACTGTGCACGCATGCCGTCGCACCAAAAGCGAGCAGCACTATGCCGAAGGGATATTTGCGACGCCAAGGCAATGTCATTAACAATGAAATAGATAGAGCTGTGGTTAGAGGTCGCCAAATTACATTGTCGCTAAATATTCCTTCTGCCAGTGCCAACAATAATAAAACCGCTACCATCACCCAATCGAGCATCCTCGGGCCTGGCGCATCAGTAACTTCTGGTTCATTCCAGAATGTCACAAGCCGATCATTAAACCAACCCAGGATTTGCGTCATGCGATACGGCCAAGCTATCGACGTGTTAATTTTTGATTTTTTGTTGTCAACGTTGTCGTGTTGGCCTTTTGGTTCGCCCATAGCGGTTTCGTATGATTTTGAATTAAAACGCGCCTATAATCGAGGAGATATCTGTTGCATGCATCGGCATGCTGTATGATTCTGTCTCGCCCAAATGTCCAGTACGTACTCATCCTTTCGGTTGATGTATACGCGCGTGTAGAACAAAGGATTCTTTACTATTTAATATATTTATAGCTCTGAGGATTACGCATCGAAAGCGCCTGAGCAGAATTGGTTGGAATTGAGATGCTAAATTATCATTCCTTTTTGTCTAACGCACTAATGACGCTCCCCTCACTTATTTCGCAACCATTTAGTAGAAATCCAGGTTTCTATAGCTAAGCCCCAGCATTGTAAAAAGAACTCAACCCACTCTTCAAGCCATCGAAAACAGTCCGTATTTTGCGCGATACTCTGAGCTCTTTTTGTGCGACCAGATACAAAGGCATACTCGGAATGTCAAACCCAAGATTCACTTTCTCTAAACTGGTTATATCTCTTGCAATTCTGTTTTGCATGACGGCAATACCTAAACCGGCAATCACACAATTATCCTGGACACCAATGGCGTCTGATCGAATGTAAAAATGCTCTCGCTTCAATTTGAATCCCAATTGCCGAGCACCATCTATGAACAAGGTATTCAGATCGAATCCAATAAACCTGTGTTGCATGAACGACTCAGGTGAATCAGGTACTCCGTATTGCTGCAAATAGTTTTTTGAAGCGTAGAAGGAGACATCGACATCAAGCAAGTGTTGCGCAATGAGATCTTGTTGTTGGGGTTGGAACATGCGAATCGCAATATCTGCTTCTCGCGACAACAGGTTTGATGCATCGTTTGAGGCAACTATTTCAATGTCGAGCTCAGGATTGTCATTCACAATATTTGCAATGCAATAGGGCAGCACATTGGTTGCGATGACTTCGCTCGCACTGATGCGAACGGTACCGCTAACCGTGCTTGAAAAGTGCGCCGCCTGCGCTTGCATGTTGTGCGCAACCGAATCCATTTGTTGTGCGAAGGAGAGTAGCTCTTGCCCTTTGTCTGTAAGCGTGAGGCCGGTTTTTTTCCTGTCAAACAGCTGCACGCTGAGCTGCTGTTCCAACTCAGCCAAATGTCGGCTGATGGTTGATTGAGTGACCTCCAAATGGCGAGCAGCGGCAGCGGTTGAGCCATGTTCCGCGACCATTAAATAGGCTCGGATGAGATTCCAGTCCATCTAAGTATCTGAATTTGAATAAATATCTATATTTGCATAGCTGAATGCAAATATTTGGCCTTCACTATACAAAATTGGGTCGATACAGTGCAAACACACTAATCGAATATTCCAGGAGATTGGAAAGTGAGTACATCAACTCAAACGAATACAGCCTTGATTCTCGGTGCCACTGGCGGTTTTGGTTCTGCGCTTATTGAAGCGCTTCAGCGTTCCGACTGGCAGGTTCGAGCGACTTACCGGAATGGGAAAATACCCCACGCTTCGCAGCAAAAAAGACTCGGCAAGTCGGCAGACAACATTGAATGGATTGAAGCCGATTTGGCAGAACCGGACTCGATGAATCGAGCAGCAGCTGGTGTCGATGTCATTGTTCACGCGGTTAACGTACCGTATGACAAGTGGGATCCGTTAATGATTCGCTACACTCGAACGATCATCCAAATGGCCAAAACACACTCGGCACAACTGGTGTTTATTGGCAACATCTATAACGCCGGAGTTCCGGAAGGCGGTGTTATAACAGCTGACACACCCGATGCACCGATAAACGAAAAAGGTCAATTGCGCGCAAGGCTGGAATCGATGTTGCGCGACGCCAGCGAGCAGGGCGTAAAGGTAACCGTATTAAGGTTTGGTGATTTCTTTGGGCCGAATATATCAACCAACAACTGGTTCAATGAATTAACCAAGGGTGTGCCTAAAGGTGTTTTGAGCACACCGTCTGTTGCGGCAACAAAACATACCTGGGCCTATTTACCCGATGCCACGGCGTTTTCGGAAAAGGTAATGCGTCAGAGTTTGGTAGAAACTGCCGGTAGCATGTTCAAGGTAGTACCGTTTGCCGGCCATGTGTTCTCAATGCAGGATGTGAGAACAATCCTTGAACATGAGACAGGGCGCAAATTAAAATTACGCTCGATACCATGGCCCGTACTTAGCGTTCTCGGAATTGTATGGCCATTGATGCGCGACATCGTATCCATGCGCTATTTGTGGGATCACGACATCAGATTATGCAATGAATCGGATAAGAACATGGCTGGTGGTGTTGTCAAAACAGCACTAAAAGATGCTGTATTGACGACACTCAATAGTAATGGAACGCTTGCGAGTGGTGGAGCGCGTAAACGGAAAATGGCTGATCACCACAGGAGCAACCAGAAAACAGCCGAAGCTCGTTAGCGACCCATCCAACCCCCATCGACCGTGATGATGCTGCCATGCATGTAGCTGGCAGCGTCTGATGCCAGGAACACAACCGGACCGGCAAAGTCGGTAGGTTCGCCCCAGCGTCCAGCTGGAATGCGCTCGAGAATAGCGTCATGCCGTTCTTTGTTGTCCTGCAAGGCCTGGGTGTTATCGGTTCTGATATACCCCGGTGCAATGGCGTTAACGTTAATACCTTTCGAACCCCACTCATTGGCGAATGCCATGGTGAGCTGACCGATGCCACCTTTACTTGCAGCATAGCCAGGTACAGTAATGCCGCCCTGAAAGGTGAGTAGTGATGCTGTGAAAATAATTTTGCCTGAACCTTGTGCCAGCATCATTTGCCCGACTTCTCGTGTCAGAAGAAACTGTGCAGATAAGTTGACTTCAATGACTTCGTCCCAGAACTCATCAGGGTGTTCTGCCGCTGGGGCACGTTTGATTGTGCCGGCGTTGTTGACCAGAATATCCACCACTGGGTGATCTGACTTCAGTGCGCTCATGAAGCTTTTTAGTGCTTCTCTATCGCCGAAATTGCAACTGTACGAAGAGAATTTTCTACCTAGAGACGTTACCGCCTTTTCAACATCGCTACCCGAGGCCTCCAGTGTCGCGCTGACACCGATGATGTCGGCACCCGCTTCTGCAAGCGCAATGGCCATGGCTTTTCCAATGCCACGCTTACAACCGGTAACCAGTGCAGTTTTACCGTTAAGGTCAAAACGATCAACAACGCTCATAACTGAAATTCCGTATTACTTAATTGTGCCAATGCCTTTAGTGGCTACTTGTTAGCTGTTCAGTGTCGAGCACTGAATAAGGGTTTTCATGGCCGTTGGGCTGCCGGCCAGTTCGGCAAATGCATCGCCAATGTCTGACAACTGCTGAACGCTGGTTATCAGCTCTTTTGCATCGATTCCACCGTTTGCTACCAGAGCAATAGCGTCGTCATAATCTTGTGGTTCGTAAACACGCGCACCGAGCATTTCAATTTCTTTCCAAAAGAACTGAAACAGATCGACTTCTGGTTTAGTTGCGTGAATGGCAACCATAACGATGCGCCCTCGTGTTGCAACGGCATCACTCATCAAATCTACACCGGGTTGCGTGCCGGATACTTCAAACACAACATCTGCGCCTTTATTGCCAGTTTTTTCTTTTATGTACTCAGCAACATTGGTGTCTTTCGGGTTTACAGTGTCCATGCCGAGTTTTTGCGCCATGGCCAAGCGGTGTTCATTGATTTCCGATACCACAACGTTACCACCGTGATGCTTAGCCACCATGGCTACAAGCATACCGATAGGACCGCCACCGATAACCAGCACGTCTTCACCTTGTTGCAATCGTGATCGGCGAATGTCGTGGCAAGCTACGGCTGCAGGTTCTATTAAAGCGGCATGATCAAGTGGCAGCGACTTTGGTAGCTTGTGTACAGTGTGTGCTGGCACGGTCCATTTCTCTTGAAACGCACCATCGGTATCAAGCCCTAGAAAATCGAGATTCTGGCAAATGTGTTGATGTCCGCGTTCGCAAGCGGGGCACTCACCACATGCATCCAGGGGCCGAACACCGACATGATCACCAACGCTCATGTCTT
>JAHQVR010000338.1 GCA_019634245.1 Gammaproteobacteria bacterium | reverse complement strand
TGATCAGCCACATACACAGATTCTGACGTCAAGCGATTGAAAAGCGTCGACTTTCCCGCATTGGTATATCCTACCAGCGCTACGCCTTGAATGCCTGAACGAGCGCGCTGATTGCGGCCCTGTTGGCGTTGCCGACGGACCTTCGTCAACCGCTTCTTCAGCACTTTGACACGCTCATTGAGCAAACGGCGGTCGGTTTCCAACTGGGTCTCACCCGGACCGCGCAGCCCAATTCCGCCCTTTTGGCGCTCCAGGTGGGTCCACCCTCGAACCAATCGCGTGGACAGGTGTACCAACTGGGCAAGCTCCACTTGCAGCTTGCCTTCAAAACTTCTGGCCCGCTGGGCAAAAATATCGAGAATCAGCGAATTTCTATCCAACACTCTGACTTTGAGCTCTTGCTCCAGATTACGTTCCTGACTGGGGGAGAGCTTTTGGCCAAATAACACTACATCTACGTCTGACGACTGCAAAAGGACTCGTATTTCCTCTATTTTCCCTTCGCCGATGAAGTGGCGGGGATGAGGACGATTGCGCTGGCCCGTGATCATGCCCTGAACGCTCAAGCCAGCAGATACAGCTAATTCCCTGAATTCAGCGCGCGAAAGATCAAGATCCATGGTGTCCAGAGATCTTTCTGCTGGGTGGATAGGAACATCGATGTGGACCAACACTGCCCGATCACCGGTATCGGGACGCTCAAACAACGGTCATTGCCGCTACAGCAGATGGGGCCAGTCTATTTACTACGATCAGCACCTATTCCTGATCACTGTCTTCCTCACCAGGTATCGCAACTTTCACAGGCCGGCTAGGAACGACGGTTGAAATGGCGTGCTTGTAGACCATTTGATTAACAGTATTCTTCAGTAAAACCACAAACTGATCGAAGGACTCTATCTGCCCCTGTAATTTAATGCCATTTACGAGGTAGATGGAGACGGGTATGCGTTCCTTTCGTAGAGTATTAAGAAACGGCTCCTGTAGAGACTGCCCTTTCGCCATGATGTTATGTTTCCTTCGATTTCTTATACGGGAAAGTCAATAGCGCACAGAAGGAGACTCGCCCAAGCCCAGAGTGAGATCCCTCGCACATCACTATTCTATGAACAGCTGCTCAATTGTCCCCGCATGCGAGTGTGCTGTCAACGATGAAACCCTAATGCACCAACGGCTGGCATTAGAGAATCTGGGCTAACAATCAAACACTTAATCGGCAATATTTCTCACCATTTCACGCTTTTGCGCTTGATTGATTGTCAAGCACGAGCAGTTAAGTTCATGTTCAGTTCATCCCCTCTACAGTGAGCTCCACATCAATCAGTTCTTGTGGAAAGGGATATGAAAAACACGTTTTTTAAGTCACTCCGGCTCTCACGAGCGCTTAAGAATGGCACGCGCTCGATGGCAGCCGCTTCCGTTCTGGGTGCCATTTGTTTTCCAGTTGGCAACCTTTGGGCAGACACTCAATTCAGGCTGCAAACCGTATCGGAAGCTCGAGTCATTACCGAGGGCTATGTCCAGTCTGTCGAAGATTGGATCGAGGCTGCCGAAGCGCATCGGTCAGTTGTGGATCCAAAACACAACGGGCACCGTGATCCAGAGGTTTGGATCGCCCACGTTGGAACACTACTTTTTGATGACCGGGATGGCGACGGTTATTTCTCTGGCTTTAGCTTGAGCATCGATGCCGACATTGAATGGGGCCATACGGATATTTATCTGAGCATCTACCTGCAGGAACAAGGCACCAATCAGCAGCATTTCCATACCTCCAGCGTATTCACTATTTATGGTAATTCCATCAGTGATGAATACGGTATTGAAGTGGAATTGTTGGAAAACTACGCAGCGAATCACTACGACCTTCAAATCGATATCCATGATGCGCACACCTACGCTGTGCTCGATAGCGTGGGAGCCCATGAGCAATCCAATCTTCATGCTCTGCCACTAGAATCCGAACTGGCAGGACCTGTGCACCACGACGCCCATGTCGAAGAGCATGTCGGGGCCGGTGGTCCATTGTTTCTGCTGTCACTTATGGGTTGTCTCGGCTGGTTGAGAGTTAGAAACAGCGCATAAATAAGCGCTTTCCTAAGCCGTGATCGTGGTTATCTTCAGCCGTATCCCCCGTATAATGTTGGCTTGACCCAAGGGTGTGCACGCGCACCCTTTTGGGCTGGCAAACATTGTTTCGAGGGACCCCATGGGCAAGTACCACGACATACATCATTCCTCTATCACCAACCCCAGTGAATTTTGGCTTGAAGAAGCCAAAAAAGTACATTGGACCAAAGTACCCACCCAGGGGGTAGATACTAGCAATAGCCCGTTTAATACCTGGTTTGCCGATGGCGAAATCAACGCTTGTTATAACGCCGTAGATGTTCATGTGGAAGCGGGCCGTGGAAACCAAAATGCCATCATCTATGACAGCGCTGTGACTGAGGACAGCCGGACACTCACTTACGATCAACTAAAAGAAGAAGTCTCATTGTTTGCCGGCGCACTTGAACACTACGGTGTAAAAAAAGGCGACCGAGTATTAATTTATATGCCGATGATCCCCGAGGCGCTGGTTGCCGTGCTGGCTACTGCGCGGCTTGGCGCCGTTCACTCGGTTGTGTTTGGTGGGTTCGCCGCACCTGAACTTGCCGTGCGCATCGACGATTGCAACCCCAATGTGATCGTCACTGCTTCGTGTGGTATCGAACCAAACCGTGTTATTGAATACAAACCGCTACTCGATGAGGCCATGTCGTTAGCGAAACACAAAGTGGCTCACTGTATTTTGTATCAACGCAACAAAGCACCAGCGGCCTTAGACAGCGAAGTGTATGTGGACTGGCAGACGGCTTTGTCCAAAGCACAACCGACTGAGTGCGTGTCTGTTAAGAGCACCGACCCACTTTATATTTTGTATACCTCCGGTACCACCGGACAGCCTAAAGGGGTGGTGCGAGATACCGGCGGCAGCGTTGTATCGTTGAAGTGGACGATGTCAAACATCTATAACGCACAACCGGGTGATACCTACTGGGCCGCATCCGACATCGGTTGGGTGGTAGGACACTCCTACATTATCTACGGCCCGTTGTTTAATGGCTGCACGTCAATATTGTATGAGGGAAAGCCTGTCGGTACGCCGGATGCCGGTGCTTTTTGGCGAGTCATCAGTGACCACAAAGTCAAAACACTGTTTACCGCCCCGACCGCGTTTAGAGCCATAAAAAAAGAAGACCCTGATGGTTCGTTTTTGAAAAAATACGACATGAGTTCTTTCGAAATTCTTTTTCTTGCCGGTGAACGTTGTGATCCCGATACCTTGCAGTGGGCAGAAACGCACTTGCAGGTACCGGTGATTGATCACTGGTGGCAAACTGAAACGGGCTGGTCGATTTGTGCCAATTGTATGGGCATCGAACACCTCCCTGTCGTGCCTGGTTCACCCACCGTCGCGGCGCCCGGTTACGACGTTAAAGCATTAGACAACGATGGCAATGAAGTGGCCCGTGGAGACATTGGCTCTCTGGTAGTCAAGCTACCTCTACCCCC
Source organism: Gammaproteobacteria bacterium (assembly GCA_019634245.1). The sequence continues at coordinate 19,214 of JAHQVR010000338.1, read as the reverse complement.
GGGTACGTTTACCACCTTGTGGAATGCTCCAGATCGTTATAAGAGTGCGTACTTCAGTCGATTTCCTGGCTACTACGAAACCGGTGATGCCGGTTTCATTGATGACAATGGCTATGTGTTTGTCATGTCAAGAACCGATGATGTGATCAACGTAGCCGGACATCGGCTCTCGACTGGTGCCATGGAAGAGGTATTGAGTGATCACCCCGACGTTGCTGAATGCGCGGTATTGGGAGCGGCCGATGAATTAAAAGGCCAACTGCCGATTGGGCTTGTAGTGCTCAGTTCGGGTGTGGATCGACCCACTGAAGAGATTCAACAAGAGTTGGTATCCAGAGTTCGAGCGCAAATTGGTCCTGTCGCGGCATTCAAATCGGTGGCAGTGGTAGAACGGCTGCCCAAAACCCGCTCGGGGAAAATATTACGCGGCACTGTGCGCTCCATTGCCGACTCAACGAGTTGGAAAATGCCCGCAACCATCGAAGATCCAGCCGTGCTGGATGAAATAAAAGAGGCGTTACAGCAATTGGGCTACGCCAAATGACCGACATTCACGCACGACTCGATAGTAAACGACAGGCAGCGTTAGCAGGCGGTGGAGCCAAGCGAGTTGCCAGCCAGCACGCAAAAGGCAAGCTTACCGCTCGAGAGCGCTTAGCCGTATTGTTCGACAAAGACACGTTCCGAGAATGGGACATGTTCGTCGAACACGATTGCCACGATTTTGGTATGCAAAACAACCGCATTCCCGGTGATGGTGTCGTTATTGGTTACGGCGAAATCAACGGCCGTCTTGTGTTTGCCTTTAGCCAAGACTTCACCGTTTTAGGAGGGTCGCTATCCGCCGCACATGCTCGAAAGATCTGCAAAATCATGGAGCATGCGATGCGCGTGGGCGCACCACTGATTGGGATCAACGATTCCGGTGGTGCCCGAATTCAAGAAGGTGTGGCCTCGTTGGGCGGGTATGCCGATGTGTTTCAAAAAAACGTACTTGCCTCTGGGGTTATCCCGCAGATATCGATGATTATGGGTCCGTGCGCAGGTGGTGCGGTGTACTCACCAGCCATGACCGATTTTATATTCATGGTCCGCGACAGCTCATATATGTTTGTTACCGGGCCTGAAGTGGTAAAAACGGTCACCCATGAATCGGTGAGTCAGGAAGAACTTGGTGGTGCGGTTACCCATACCAGCAAAAGTAGTGTGGCCGACGGTGCTTTTGACAATGACATCGAAGCATTGAATCAATTGCGGCGTTTCATGCATTTTCTACCGCAAAACAATCGCGAGCCGGCCCCAAACAGACCCACCAGTGATACGCCCAACCGCCCGGTTCCCGCCTTGGATACATTGGTTCCTGATAACCCAAACCTACCCTACGATATTCGCGAACTAGTGACGCAAGTGTGTGATGAGGAAGATTTTTTTGAACTCCAGGCAGACTTTGCAGCGAACATTGTCATTGGTTTGGGCCGAATGGATGGTGAAACGGTGGGCTTTGTGGCTAACCAACCGATGGTGCTTGCTGGGTGTCTGGACATTAATGCCAGCCGCAAAGCAGCACGCTTTGTGCGCTTCTGTGACGCCTTTTCGATACCGATCGTCACATTCGTTGACGTGCCTGGGTTTTTGCCCGGCACCGCACAAGAATACGGTGGAATCATAAAGCATGGCGCGAAACTTCTATTCGCCTATGGTGAAGCAACCGTTCCAAAAATCACGGTAATTACTCGCAAGGCATACGGTGGTGCTTATGATGTAATGGCGTCAAAGCACTTACGAGGAGACGTGAACTATGCTTGGCCGTCCGCAGAGATTGCCGTGATGGGCCCCAAAGGTGCTGTGGAGATTATCTTTCGCGCTGACCGCGATGATCCTGAGGCGATTGAGAAACGCACTGAAGAATATCGAGAAAAATTTGCCAACCCATTTGTCGCTGGAAGCCTTGGCTTCATCGACGATGTCATCAAGCCGTGTGATACACGTAAACACCTTTGCAGTGATTTAAAAATGCTTCGATCCAAAAGTCTTGATAATCCGTGGAAGAAACACGACAACATTCCACTTTAGCCCCCACTAGAACCCTAGATCGTCTCATGACAGAAATAAAAAAAATATTGATCGCCAATCGAGGCGAAATTGCCTGTCGAGTCATTCGCACGGCGCACAGCCGCGGTATTGCTACTGTCGCCGTCTTTTCAGATGCAGACCGCTATGCGCTCCATGTCAAGTCCGCCGATGAAGCAGTACACATAGGTGGGAGTGCATCCTCTGAAAGTTATCTCAATGCCGAGGCGATCATCACCGCGGCAAAAGCGACCAACGCAGATGCCATTCACCCCGGTTTTGGTTTTCTATCAGAGAATTCGAGTTTCGCAACAGCACTAAAAGAGGCCGGAATCATTTTCATTGGTCCTGACCCGCACGCTATCGAAGTAATGGGAGATAAAATTACTTCCAAAAACTTAGCGCAGGAAGCCGGTGTCAATATCGTGCCCGGTCACCCGCACGTTTTAAAAGATGCCGAAGAAGCCAAAGCGCTGGCCAGCACCATCGGGTGCCCAGTGATGCTCAAGGCCTCTGCCGGGGGTGGAGGTAAGGGCATGCGCGTCGCCTATCGTCTCGAAGATGTTCAAGATAACTTTATCAGCGCCCAGAACGAGGCGCGTACAGCGTTTGGAGATGATCGGGTATTTATTGAAAAATTCATCGAAGAACCACGTCATATTGAAATTCAGCTAATCGCAGACAGCCACGGAAATTGTGTGTACTTAGGTGAGAGAGAATGTTCAATACAGCGCAGACATCAAAAGGTCATCGAAGAAGCCCCGTCCTCCTTCATCAGTGATGAGACGCGCAAAGCGATGGGTGAACAGGCCGTTGCACTGGCCAAAGCTGTGCAGTATCAGTCTGCCGGCACGGTCGAATTTATCGTCGATAAAAACCAACGCTTCTATTTTCTGGAGATGAATACTCGGCTGCAAGTGGAACACCCAGTGACCGAATGCATTACCGGTCTTGATATCGTTGGTTTAATGATCGATGTTGCACAGGGCGCGACACTACCGTTGGTTCAAGAGGATGTTGTGTTGGACGGCTGGGCGTTTGAAGCCCGGGTATATGCAGAGGATGTAGACCGAGGCTTTCTTCCGTCAACCGGTCGCATCACTCACTACCAACCACCTGTGTCTCAGTCTGGCGTTAGGGTGGACACGGGTATTGAAGCTGGTGGTGAGATTTCGATGTATTACGACCCGATGATCGCCAAACTCATTACACAGGCGCCTACTCGACACCAAGCGATTGAGCGAATGTTGCAGGCGTTAGATCATTTCGATATTGGTGGCGTAAAACACAACATACCGTTTCTATCTGCGCTGTTCGAACACAAAGCGCTCCAATCGGGAGATCTAACGACCGCTTTTATCGATACCTATTTTCCCGATGGCTTTAAGAGTACCGAGTATGAATCTTCAGCCATAAGGCACTTTCCGCTCATCGCAACCTACTGCGAACTGCACAGCCGATTACGGGATTTACAGGGCTCAGACGGACAAGCACCGACTGATTGGGTGACCCTTTGCGGCGATGAGCGCTCGGAGATTTCGAGTGAAGCGCTTGCGTCAGTTGATAGTTCCTGGGTGCCCGGCACTCGGCAATTCGTCGGGCGCATTCAACAAGATGTCGTAACCGCATCAGTGAATCGCTTGTCTAACGGTTGGCAACTGAGTGCCAGGGGCAGCACTGGCGTTGTTCAGGTACTGGAGCCGCATGTTGCTGATCTGTACGAGCATATGCCTGCCAAAATTGCCACGGATCTGTCTAAGTATTTGCTATCACCTATGCCAGGATTGTTGATGAAGATACTGGTGAACGAAGGTGATGTGGTGAGCGCCGGTCAGGACCTAGCGGTGATTGAAGCGATGAAAATGGAGAATACCTTGCGTGCCGATGTTGATGGCACCGTTAAACACATCAGTGCGGCTGTTGGTGACTCACTGGCGGTTGATGCCACCATATTGGAATTCGAATGATTGGTAGACTAAATCACGTGGCACTGGCCGTACCAGACTTAAGCACTGCCTGCGCCACATACAAAGACACCTTGGGCGCTACCGTGTCCGAACCTCAAGCACTACCCGAACATGGGGTGACTGTCGTGTTTGTCGATCTACCCAATACACGGATCGAATTGTTGGAACCTTTAGGTGAACACTCACCCATTCAAAAATTCTTAGAAAAACAACCCGCCGGCGGCATGCACCACCTGTGCATGGAAGTCGAGAACATAGAATCTGCAAGAGATGAGCTGGTGTCCAAAGGTGCTCGGGTGCTCGGAGACGGTGAACCAAAAATCGGCGCACATGGCAACCCAGTGCTATTTCTTCACCCCAAAGATTTCTTTGGTTGCCTGATTGAGCTCGAGCAACCCACGGTATGAGCAATGAGTTGCCCTATCTTCGGAGGCTTAGCGATGATGCGCGTTTCCCGTTGACCGATAAAGCCATACTGGGGCGGCACAGCGAGTGCGACATCGCGTTGGTTGATGAACCCGGCTTGTCACGCAAACATGCTCGCTTTCATGTAACAAACCACTCCGTAGCCATCAGCGACTTAGGGTCTTTAAACGGAACTCTGGTGAATGGAAAAGCCGTTTTCAATCGGTGTGAACTGCACTCCGGTGATCAGCTGATATTCGACGAACACGAATTCGCAATTGTGATTCCAGCACGCCAATTGGTTTCCGCAGAAGCCCCAACCCGAGTGGCCGCTCCTAGCGTTGCTGCCTCCGGGGCATATGACCTTGACGGCTTGGACGATATCATTGGTTATGAGGCCGCTGATCAATCAACATCCGTGGTGACACCAAAATCACCTCAACTCGAACCCAAAGCCAGCCCAGAATTTGACCCTGAAGAAAAATTTTCAACCACCGGTGTTTGGCAGAACAATCGCGTGCACCCCGATGCCCCACTAATCTACCCACGACGACAAGCCCATTGGTCTCGCCGGGTTTGGTTAGGCATTTTTACTGCTTGTGTGTTGGGCATCTTTTATCTGTACCTCACCATGGCCAATAAACCCTCTGAACTGTCCCAAGGCCCTGAATCAAACACCCACGCAGCGTCTGAATGAAATCTTTGGAGATTGAAGCCCATGGGAGTACCGATATAGGGCAATTGCGCTCTCGCAACGAAGATAGCTTCTTGGTAGATTCTGCGCTTCACCTCTACGCCGTTGCAGATGGCATGGGCGGGCATCGTAACGGTGCAGAGGCCAGTGCCGGGGCGATCGCTGCGTTGGTCGATGAAATGGCGCGCTTGAAGCAACAGCCGGACTCCGCTGGGTTCGATCACGACGTTGAGCACGTGATCGCTAAAGTAAACGATTCGGTATTCGAACTTAATCGCAGCAAAGGGCAACATGACGGTTCTGGAATGGGTACCACATTGGTGGGTATGATGGTCGATCTGTCCTCCTGCACCAGTACCCTATTTAATGTCGGTGATAGTCGCGCTTATCTTTATCGCAAACGCTCTCTGACACAACTCACCAGAGATCAGACGGTCTACCAGGAGTGGATTGATGGAGGTGGAATCGGCCCAGAACCGGGAAGAAACCTAATATTGCAAGGTATCGGTCTGGTACCAGAGATCACGCCCAAAGTCGATCATGTCCAGTTGGATCGGGCCGATATGATTATCTTGTGCTCCGACGGGCTCAACGGTTCTATCAATGATCAAAAAATCGCACAAATACTGTCAGAAAACCACTCAGAGCCGCCTTTTCTCATTGTCGAACGACTTATCGACGCAGCGAACGCCGCCGGTGGCGAGGATAATATCAGCGTTGTGGTTCTGAAGGTTCACTGAGCACTTCACCCACAGACCTCGTATAATTAGCAGTACTCGCAAGCGATCCTCATCTCACATGGTTCTGTTTTTTCTGGTTGCCGCCCTGCTCGTCATCGGATTGATCGGCATATTGCTCTTTACTCTGTTCGGTCGCTCTAGCGACGAGTCTGTTGATCTTCTAAGTACTAACATCGACATCGCTCGTCAACGCAAACAGAACCTAAAGAGTGCTCTGGATTCCGGTGCCATCGATCAGGAAAATTACGATGCCGAACTATCGACATTGGAAAAACGTCTTGCCGAAGAGCTTGCCAACCAAACCCCGGCTAAGGACAGTGCTATCGGAAAAATTGTCGCAGCTGTATTTGTCTGTGCTTTTATTCCGCTCGCTGCGGGAGCCTTTTACTTGCAGCTCGGTACACCGACCGCTCTAAACGACGATTTACCGATGGTGGACACCACCGTTGCGCAAAGTGACAATTCGGCCGAAGCAGAGTCTGCGCCAGATCTTGCCGATGTCATCCCGCAGCTGGAAGCTCGATTACAAGAAAACCCGTCAGATATCAACGGCTGGAAGTTACTAGGTAGAAGCTACTTAATGATGGGTGAACCACCAAACTCAGAAACTGCTCTGCGAACAGCCATCAGCCACGGCCATGAGGATGCCGATATTTTATCGATGCTGGCAGAAAGTGTCGCTCTACAAAAAGATGGGGATTTGCGCGGAGAACCCACGGAACTATTGCAAAAAGCCATAGTGGAAGATGCCGTACACGAACGTAGCCATCTTTTGCTTGGTGTTGCCAACCAACAAATCGGCGAGCACGAACGCGCCATCGAGCTGTTTAGCGTTTTATTAAATAACGACCAACGCGGCCCGGAGGCTATTGCTCAAATACAAAGTATGATCCAAGCATCACAAGGGGCGTTGGGCATAAGCAATTCCAACGAGTCCCCGAGTGATACCACGAACAATTCAGAGTCCGAACCAACCGCCGCCAACCCCACATCCCCGGTAGGCCTTAGCGTCACGGTCAGCTTGTCAGAAGCGGCACTGGCGCAATCCTCTGCAGAACAATCTGTCTTTATCTATGCTCGAGCAACTCAAGGGCCGCCAATGCCTCTCGCTGTATCAAGGCATCAGGTCAGCGATCTACCGGTCACCGTCACGCTCGATGACTCAATGGCCATGATCCCCGATCTTTCCATCAGTAAATTCGATTCAGTTACAGTGGGTGCCAGAATATCTAAAACCGGTGATGCTATCGCGCAACCTGGCGATTGGTTCGGCGAGCAAACCAATGTGTCCAGCCAAGAGAATCAGAGCTTAAACATTGTGATCGAGCAGCAAACTCCCTAAGCTGACCCACAACTCTAAGAAAGGCTGTGTTTCATGCGCTTTGATCTGATCCCTAATTTCAATATCGGGCGGGTTATTCCCTGGGATCAGACGCTGGAGATGCTCCGACAGCAAACTCTGTTAGTGGAACAGGGCAACTTCACCACAAGTTGGTTTACTGAACACCATTTTGCCCATAATGGCTTCTTAAACGCTCCACCCAATCCCATTCAAATGTGCACCCACATAGCAGCACATTGTCAAAAAATACGTGTGGGTACGTGCCCAGTGGTATTACCAGACTGGCATCCATTAAGGGTGGCTGAAGATATTGCGATGTTGGACAACATGAGCCTGGGACGGGTGGATTTCGGAGTGGCCAAAGGTATCAACGAACGTCAAACCCTTCAATTTAATCCTGATGCAGATCGGCGTAACAACGATAAGGTCATGCGCCTGTATCAAGAAAGCCTCGACGTGGTATTAAAAGCCTGGACCGATGAAGCCTTCACTCATAAGGGTGAGTTTTATCAATTCCCAGTTCCTGGCTGGAAAGAAACAAACCGATTCTTTCATCCACTTGATAGACGATATCATTCCGAAGATGGCGAATACACAGCCATGTATGTACATCCTCGCCCCTATCAACATCCACACCCTCCAGTCTGGTTAATGTCCAATGCACCGCCCACCTTTAAGGTGGCCGGATCCAAGGGTTGGGGCGTTATCTCCATGGCGGCCGCAAAAAAACGCACACTCGCTTGCTGGGAGCCCTACAGAACCGCGTTGTCGGAGTATCGAGGAAGCGAAGCGGCCCTGGGAGAAGGTGTCGGAGTCTGTGTCTCCTTTTATGTTGGCGAGTCCATGCAAGAGGCGGTCGATACTATCCGCCCGGCGATCAATGCTTACTACGAATTTCTGGGTGGTTCTAGACCGATGGGAGAATGGTCCAAGGCAGGCTATCTCGACATCGGCGAAGAAATGAGTCCTGAGGCTGAAGCTATGGATTGGTTCGATTTCTTAAATGCCCGTGGCATTATCGTGGTAGGAGATGCCGACTATGTGGCTGAAAAGTTTGCCGAATTAGAACAATCGATATCGCTCCAACATCTCGTGTTGATGCAACAGTTCTTTAAAGTGCCTTACGTAAAGATTCTGGCAAGTCTCGATCGTTTGTTGGAACATGTGGTTCCAAAATTTGAAACATCGTTAATCGGATAACTTGGACAAATCACCTATGCTCGAAATTTGGGGGCGGCCCTATTCATCCAATGTCATTCCAGTGATTTGGACTGCAGAGGAGCTCAATATACCGTTCAAATTGGAGCTTGCCGGTGGAAGTTTTGGTAGGCTCGACGCCGATGAATATGCACTGATAAATCCCAATCGTATGATTCCTGCCATAAAAGATGGGGATTTCACACTGTGGGAATCCAGAGCGATAATTCGGTATTTGTGTGAACGTTATGGCTCGGGAACCCTTTATCCAAACGACATCGAAACTCGAGCCATCGCCGATCAGTGGATGGACTGGTGCAGCTCGCGCGCGTTTCCACCAGTAATTTGGGCGTTTTTTGCAACGGTTAGAACCGACCCTGACAAGCGCGACCCCGCGCTCATTGCCAAATACGCCAATGAAGCAGCCGAGATCATGCCCATTCTTGACACCCAATTGGCCAATCATGCCTACGTCAGTGGGGATAGCTTCACCATGGCGGACATACCTCTAGGTGCGGTAGTCTATCGGTATTTCAATATCGATATTGAGCGTCCTGCGCTGCCCAATATCCAACGTTGGTATAACCAGCTCTGTGCACGACCTGCATACCAAAAACACGTAATGCGATTCTTTGGCACTAATCCAGAAGAATGGCAATCTCTTGAGAAAGCCGGTGTTTAGTCATCGTGAACCACTGAATGGATAATTGAAAATGACTACTGCCCTCACTTATCACGAGCAGTTCTCCGACGCTGAGCTTGACGCGCAATACAATTTAAGAGCCGGTCGACCTGACTATGAGCAAACGGTTATTCCCGATTGGCTAACTCGTAGCGAACAGGCACGGAGCTCTTTATCGTGTCGACTAGACCTTCGCTACGGCGATGGCGAGAAACAAAAGCTGGATTGTTTTTACTGTGAGAATCCTGGAGCGCCAACGCTTGTCTATTTCCACGGTGGTTACTGGCAACGCGGTGACAAATCAATCTACAGCTTCCTGGCTACCCCGTTCGTTCAATCGGGTGTCAACGTCGTTCTTGTAGGCTACGATCTTTGCCCAAACGTAACCATCACTCAGATCTCTGAGCAAGCCCGGCAGGCAATTTCCTATTTATGGCGCAACAGTGGTGAGTTAAATCTCGATCGTCACAAGATCAACGTTATGGGTCACTCGGCAGGTGGCCAAATCACTCAAATGATAATGGCAACCGATTGGCCAATCTTTGCAGATGACTTACCGTCTGAGTTAGTCGTCTCCGGAATTCCTATTTCTCCATTGAGTTATCTCGAACCCGTGCGTCTTACCCAAGCACTTAACACCGGTATTCGCATGGATCAGCATGAGGCCCACACTCAAAGTCCAATGACGAGCCATCCGCCGGCCACTAATGCTCCGCAGATCGTTATCGTCGGCGGCGCAGAAACTGCCGAATTTCATCGTCAAGCGCAAATGTATGTGGATGAGTACACCACCGAGGATCGGTCAATCGAACTGTTGGTCGTGCCCAACGTGGATCACTTTGACGAACTCAACGTATTGTCCGACAACAACAGCCCGTGCTTTCAGACCGTGAGGAATCTAATCAGTTAATGATTGTTAAGCACTCAAGAGCGCAGTTCATCGAAGAATTTTTTTACACCACCGAGCCAGGAGTGCGCTTGAGGGCTGTGTTTATCCGCGTTAGGACCACTGATGGTTTCATGAAATTGCATCAACAGTTCGCGCTGCTGCTTACTTAAATTAACCGGGGTCTCTACACGAACCTTGCACAACAAATCACCGACATGGCCGCCTCGAACCGGCTTAACGCCCTTGCCACGCAAGCGAAAGATTTTTTCCGATTGAGTACCGGCGGGGATTTTCAGTTTCACCCGACCCTCTAAGGTAGGTACTTCCAACTCGCCACCCAGAGTCGCCGTTGCAAAGTTAATCGGTACCGTACACAGTAGGTCTGCATCATCGCGGGTAAATATAGCGTGATTGGCGACATTGACCGCTACATACAAATCGCCAGCCGGACCGCCACTATCGCTAGCTTCACCTTCGCCTGACAACCGAATCTTATCGCCGGTATCGACACCCGCAGGGATTTTGACCGACAGAGTTTTGTCTTTGCGCATACGCCCAGCTCCGCGACACTTCGGGCACGGATCGGTGATGACTTTGCCCTTTCCTCGACAAGCGGGACAGGTTTGTTGAACAGAGAAGAAACCCTGCTGCATGCGAACCTGACCGACACCGTGGCAGGTTGGGCAGGAACTGGGGGACGTACCGCGCTTAGCACCACTACCGTCGCAGGTATCACAGGCAATTTGCGTAGGCACCTTAATTTCGGTTTGAGTACCGGCAACCGCCTGTTCGAGTGTGATTTCAAGATTGTATTGCAGGTCATCTCCGCGATAGACACGCTGACCCCCACCACGGCCTCGACCACCGCCGAATATGTCTCCGAAGACATCTCCAAAAATATCATTGATGTCGGCTCCACCAAAACCGCCGGCTCCACCACCGCCAGGCGAGTTATCTACACCGGCATGGCCGAACTGATCGTACGCAGCACGTTTTTGCGAATCTTTAAGGACTTCAAAGGCTTCTTTTGCTTCTTTGAACTTTTCTATCGCCTGTTCATCGTCTGGGTTACGATCCGGGTGATATTTCATCGCCAGACGTCGGTAGGCTTTTTTTAATTCGCCATCATCTGCGTCTTTGGAGACACCCAATATTTCGTAGTAATCCCGTTTCGACATACGCTTTACTTACACCCTGCAACGAGCAAAGCCTGGACTATTCCCAGGCTTTGCATAGTGGTTTTTTATGACACTACGGCCGACATCAAGAGGCTTTGTCTTCCTTCACTTCCTCAAACTCTGCATCGACAGCATCGTCAGCTGGCGCTTCGTCACCCGCGGCGGCAGTGTCCTGAACACCATCACCTCCTTGTTGAGCGTAGGCTCGCTCAGCCAATTTTGCAGTGACCTCACTTAGCCCAGCAACCGCCTGGTCGATTTGCTCTTTGTCTTCACCACCTAAGGCTTCCCGAACAGTTGCAATCTTTGCTTCGATATCGGTTTTTTCCGCTTCTTCTATCTGGTCAGCCAAATCCGTTAATGACTTTTCGGTGGCATGAACCAGCTGCTCTGCCTGGTTACGCGCATCGATCAGTTCGCGTGCCTTAGCATCCTCAGACGCATGCGCTTCGGCATCCTTAACCATCCGATCAATCTCTTCGTCCGATAGACCACTAGAGGCCTTAATCACAATGGATTGCTGCTTACCGGTAGCCTTATCTTTCGCCGAGACATTCATGATCCCATTGGCGTCGATATCAAATGACACTTCAATCTGCGGCACCCCTCTCGGTGCTGGCGGAATATCCGCAAGATCAAACCGTCCCAACGATTTATTACCGCCGGCAATCTCTCGTTCCCCTTGCAGCACATGCACGGTAACTGCCGTCTGATTATCATCCGCTGTGGAGAACACCTGCTGTGCCTTCGTAGGAATCGTGGTGTTTTTATCAATCAGTTTGGTCATCACACCACCGAGCGTTTCGATACCCAGTGATAGGGGTGTGACATCCAGCAGTAGCACATCGGTGACTTGACCACCCAATACACCGCCTTGAATCGCAGCTCCAACCGCCACGGCTTCATCAGGATTAACATCCTTACGCGGCTCTTTGCCAAAGAAGTCTTTAACCACTTCCTGGACCTTGGGCATACGGGTTTGACCGCCAACCATAATCACGTCTTGGATATCCGATGCAGAAACACCGGCATCTTTAAGCGCAATTTTGCACGGCTCGATTGTGCGCTGTACTAAGTCGTCAACCAATGCTTCAAGTTTGGCACGGGTGACTTTTATGTTCAGGTGTTTAGGGCCGGAGGCATCCGCCGTGATGTAAGGCAGATTCACATCGGTTTGCTGCGTGCTGGACAATTCAATCTTGGCTTTCTCAGCACCTTCTTTTAATCGTTGCAGAGCCAACGGATCGCTGTGCAGATCGATACCCGATTCTTTTTTGAATTCATCCGCGAGGTAGTCGATCATTCGGTTATCAAAATCTTCACCACCCAGAAAGGTATCGCCATTCGTGGAAAGTACTTCAAACTGATGTTCACCATCGATCTCAGCGATTTCGATGATAGAGATGTCGAAAGTACCTCCACCAAGATCGTATACCGCGATGGTTTTGTTGCCACGCTGCTTATCCATCCCATAGGCCAACGCGGCCGCTGTGGGTTCGTTGATGATGCGCTTAACATCCAGCCCTGCAATACGGCCAGCATCTTTTGTGGCCTGTCGCTGTGAGTCATTGAAATACGCAGGTACGGTGATGACTGCTTCTGATACTGGTTGACCCAAATATTCTTCGGCTGTTTGCTTCATCTTCATCAACACACGCGCCGCAATCTCAGGTGGTGCGGTTTTTTTCCCGCCCGCTTCTACCCAGGCATCTCCATTGTCGGCTTTGACGATTTTGTAGGGTACGAGCTCGATATCTTTTTGAACTGCCTCTTCATCAAAGCGACGACCGATGAGACGCTTTACGCCATACAGCGTATTTTGAGGGTTGGTGACCGCCTGGCGCTTAGCGGGCTGGCCCACCAGCACCTCTTCGTCTTCAGTAAAAGCCACGATCGAGGGCGTGGTTCGATCGCCCTCTGAATTTTCAATAACGCGGGGCTTATCGCCCTCCATAACCGCAACACACGAATTTGTCGTGCCGAGGTCAATTCCGATAATGGTTCCCATAATCTTTACTCTAGATCTAAGCTAAAAAATTCAAGGACCCCCTCTCGGAGGCGTCCTTACATTACGATGCCAATAAACTGTGGTAGCTAGCCGGTCAATTCAATAGTCTGCGTGGGGTTATTTCGCGACCATCACTAGCGCTGGTCGAATCAGCCTCTCATTGAGCGTATATCCCTTCTGAAACACGCTAGCCACGGTATTCGGCTCGTGCCCCTCGACTTCCTGCATGGACATCGCTTGGTGAAATTCTGGGTCAAATTTCTCATTGACCGGATTTATCTCGACAATGCGGTATTTTTCAAAGGTCTGGGCGAGCATTTTCAGAGTCAAATCTGAACCCTCAACGATTTTGGCTAAATCAGCCTCTTCACCCTGCGCCGCCGCTAGGCCCATCTCAAGGCTATCCTTGACCGGCAGCAAGTCGTTGACGAGCGATTCGAGCGCGTATTTTCGCGCATCTTCAATCTGTTTCGTCGTGCGTTTCGTCTGATTTTCGTGCTCAGCCTGCATACGCAGCAGCCGATCCCAGTGCTCCTGGGCCAATTGTTCTGCCTGCTTCAACTTTTCCTGCAAGGCTTCCACACTCTGATCGGCCTGCTCTGGCTCCGATAAATCGGGATCTTGCACTTTTGCAGCACCGGCCATTGCCCCCGTAATGAAGGCTAACGGATCATCAGAGTCTGGATCGCTGGCAGATGATGGGTCAGAGGCCTGATCGTCTGCCATTTTGGCTTCAGTGTCGTTAACCTCGGAATTCTGGGACTCAGCGGATTCTGCGGCAGTGTTGGAGGGGTCGTCCTCGGAAGTCTGCTCTTCCTGGGGTTCGACGTCTTTTTCGGGGGTCATGCACTCTCCGGAAAAACTTAGGTGTTTTGCAGCGGTTATCAGGATGGGGGCATTATGAGGATTGAGAGCGAGAATTCAAGGCCGCACTGAGCAATTTTGATGTGACGTCCACCACGGGTATCACCGATGCATACTCCATTCGCTTGGGACCCACCACACCTAGCACCCCTAACACATTACCGTTCATTTCATAGGGAGCGGTGACCATACTGCATTCGCCCAACGCATCGTAGCCAGATTCTCTGCCAATGAAAATCTGCACCCCTTCAGCCGATAAGCAGCGCTCCATCAAATGGTAAATATCCCGCTTATCCTGAAAGGCTTCAAAAAGGTCTCGAAGAGTCTCTACATCATTAAGGTCTGCATGGGACATCAGATTCGCTTCACCCGCTACCACCATGCTGGGATCTTCGCCGGTATCCGACATCGAACCATCATCATCAAACACCTTACCTGCAACATCGATCATGACCTGCATCTGCTTACTCATGTCTTCGCGCGTTTTGTTCAGATCACCGCGTACGATATCGCGAACCTCGTTTATCGGACGACCCAAGTATTGTTCATTTAAACGTCGAGCGAGTTTGTCCAACTCATCTTTCGAATAATCTCGCTGAACGTGCACAATACGATTCTGAATTTCCTGATTATCAATAATCATAATCGCCAGCACGCGTCGATCGGACAGTGGCAAAAATTCAATTTGCTGCATCGGTTGTGCATCCGCTCGAGGCACTGTGACCATACCCGCCATGCGAGTAAACCCGGAGAGATGATTGGACACTACCTTCGCCAAATTTTGTTGACTCAACGACGGATCCAACGCATCCCGTATACCCACAATAGTATCCTGATCGGGTGGTTTAACCTCGAGCAGAGTGTCAACAAACAAACGGTAAGCCTTCGAGGTAGGTATGCGGCCGGCAGAGGTGTGAGGAGACTTGAGCAAGCCCATCTCCTCAAGGTCGCCCATGACATTGCGCACCGACGCAGCACTAATATCGATGCCCGGTAATCGGGACAGGGTGCGAGAGCCCACCGGCTGACCCAGCAGGATATAGTGATCCACCAGCAGCTTTAAAATGTGCTGCTCGCGTTCGCTAAAGTCTTCTAAAGTAGATTTGGCCGACATTTAACAGTGCCCAATAGCATTTACTTAACGAAAGTCTCGCTCGATAAAGGATAAACTATAGGGCAAGTCTAACTCGATCAAGCATTGAAACTCCATGCCACGCCGTCAAACCCAATCTGTACAAATTGGTCCCGTTACGATGGGGGGTGGACACCCCATCGTCGTTCAATCGATGACCAATACTGACACCGAGGACGCTATACGCACTGCGGCGCAGATCGCAGACCTGGCTCGCGCTGGCTCTGAACTGGTTCGCATAACGGTCAATACCGAGGCAGCAGCCAAAGCCGTGCCCGATATCCGTGAGCGTTTGGTCAAAATGGACATCGAGGTGCCGCTTGTTGGTGATTTCCATTTCAATGGCCACAAACTGTTAACCAATGTACCTGAATGTGCCGAAAGCTTGGCCAAGTACCGAATCAACCCTGGCAATGTGGGCCGTGGCAAAAAGCGCGATACACAATTTGCCGAAATGATCGAAATCGCCGCCAGGCATGACAAGGCTGTTCGTATCGGAGCGAATTGGGGAAGCTTAGACCAGGAGCTGCTCGCCCGTATGCTCGATGAGAATGCAGCCGCTGCCCATCCCAAGCCGTTGGATGCGATTAATCGAGAAGCCGTCATGACATCAGCGCTGGAAAGCGCTAAACGGGCCGAAGAACTTGGCCTGAACAAAGATCGCATTGTCATTTCTTGCAAGATGAGCCGAGTCCAGGATCTGGTTCAAGTGTATTCAGATCTTGCGGATCATTGCGATTATGCACTGCACCTGGGCCTCACGGAAGCGGGTATGGGTTCCAAAGGGATCGTGGCTTCAACGGCCGCGCTCGCGGTGCTTCTTCAACAAGGTATTGGCGACACCATCCGTATTTCACTCACTCCCGAGCCCGGTGGGGATCGCACCAAAGAAGTGGTTGTCGGTCAAGAAATATTGCAAACGATGGGCTTACGCTCATTCACGCCTATGGTCACAGCATGTCCCGGTTGTGGGCGCACCAGCAGCACCTACTTCCAAGAACTGGCTGATCGCATTCAAACCTATCTGCGAGACAGCATGCCCGATTGGAAGGCCAAACACCCTGGTGTCGAAGACATGTCGGTGGCGGTGATGGGCTGCGTGGTGAACGGCCCAGGAGAAAGTAAACACGCCAATATCGGTATTAGCCTACCCGGTACGGGTGAACGACCTGTCGCACCGGTCTACATCGATGGCGAAAAGGCGATGACATTAAAGGGCGATCATATCGCCGAAGAATTTCAAAGCATTGTTCAAGACTACGTGCGTTCCCACTACCACTCTTGAACCCTTGGTTCCAGACACCCCCGTCACCTGAGCTTAACGGCACTACCGCAGATTTGCCCGTCGTAATCATCGGTGCGGGCCTAGCGGGTTGCTTTCTCGCAGCAGAGCTTGCTGAGCGTAAGATTCCGAGCATCGTGATTGATTCAGGTCACTCACCCGCCACGGGTGCGTCTGGCAACCCTGCTGCTGTGGTAAAGCCGTATGTGACACGTAACGAAGGTCTCATCACACCGTACTACCAACAGGCCTACAGTCAGTTGCAAAGATACCTTAGCCAGACAGAGCTTGCCTCAGCTATCGACTACCGACCCGTTGGGGCACTGCAACTGGTTAACCATCATTATCCACCCAATACGTTGTATCAGAGCCTATCCGCCACCGAAACTCAACGGGTGTCGGGCTTGGCGCTCAACAGTAAATCGCTGTGGTTCAAAGAAGCTGGCTGGCTCAACCCCGCATCGTTGTGCCAAAGATTGTTAGATCATTCGCTCATTCGCCTAATCACTAACCGCACCATCAACGGGTTAACACCGCAAGAAGATCAGTGGCAGTTGAGCTTCGCTCAAAAAACCCACACACCACTCCAGGCACATCACGTGGTGCTAGCCAACGGCTCTCGACTCAATGCGTTCGATCAAACACAGCATCTACCGATTATTCCGGCCCGTGGCCAACTCAGCCGTTTTCGTTTGAAGCATTCATTGCATAGCCCCTTACCCGTCATAACCGGAAAACACTATGCCATTCAGGATGCAGACACATTGCTTGTAGGCGCCAGCTTTAAACGCGGTGATGTGAGTAATAAAGTTAGTGACGCTGAGCACGAGCAAAATTATGACGGTGTCAAACAACTCATTCCCGATGTGGGCATCACCTCCCAGGCAATAGCCGGCTACACGGGCATCCGCGCCACTACCCCAGATCGATTACCCGTGGTCGGGCTGCTACCCAAGATTGCCCAATATCCATCGCTGTACGGGGATATCCACCATGGCAAAAAGCCCTCCACCTACCCTGCTGCGCCATACTATAAGGGCCTGTATGTGATAGGAGGGTTCGGTTCTCGCGGCGTCACTCACGCACCGATCGCCGCACGTTATTTGACCGACTTACTAACTACGCCAGACGTCGAAATCCCGGATTTTTTGCATCCAGCCCGTTTTTGCATCGCCAACCTGAAACGGCGGCGTCAGCCGTTTATAATGACGCATGGATAAAGTTGAATTGAACTCAGAGTTCGGCAGTCTGATGTTCGAACAGACATCCTTTGCTGACTGGGAAAAGCTAGCATTGCGCAGTTTGCGCGATGTTACATCTGTTGAACAACTCTACTCAGAGACCAACGATGGATTGCCGGTTGCACCGTTGTATACCGAACGACCCGCCACCCCAAGCAAACCTCTCTCAGTTTCTGTCTCTGCCATTGCAGTGGACAATCGACTCTGCGTGTCAGGCAACAACCCTAAAGCATTAAACGCACAGGTACTCGCTGGGCTCTCCGGCGGTATTCAATCGCTGGAAATCTGGATTGACGATCACAACGCCTCGCTACTATCCAGTGATGGTCTGCCCTCGGTGCTTAGCGGTGTTCTTCTGAATATCGCGCCCATCAGCCTGCGCGCGGGTTCGTCCATCGGTGACGCGTACGGTCAATTGCTGAAGTTATGGGAGGCGGAAAACAGTAACAATGCTCAGCAACGAACCATCCTCAATGTCGACCCATTTGATCAACTGCTCACGGGGCAAATAACCTCTGCAGAATTGACACAGTCTGTCGATCAGCTGTCGACACTGGCCGAGCAGCATTTCAACGCAAACTCATCGATGACCTGTGGCGGTATAAATATCGCTCGACATCACAATGCGGGCGCTTCGGAAGTTGAAGAGTTAACCGCTGCTATTGCCACCGCCTCGCTTTATGCTGAGGCCCTATTAGATTCTGGTCTTACCGCGGAGCAGGCGAGCCAAACTCTAGTGTTTAATATGGCCTGCGATTCAGATTTTTTGCTAAACGTCGCAAAACTAAGAGCCCTGCGACAGCTTTGGGCTCATGTTATAAACGCGCTACAACCCAGTGCAGAACCAGTGCAATGCCGGATTGACGCAGTCACCTCGAGTCGTATGCAAGCCATCGCATCACCTTGGGTCAATCACCTACGAAATACCGCAGCTAGCGCATCTGCCATTATCGGCGGTGCTGATTCTCTGACCGTGCTTCCTCACAACCACATTGAGGGTGTCACGATAGACTCTGATAGGGAGCGCGGGGCTCGAATGGCTCGCAACCTCCCCATCATATTGCAAGAGGAATCCCATTTACATGCGGTCGCAGACCCCATGGCAGGGTCATTTGCCATTGAACAGCTAACTCAACAGCTAGTGGATAACACTTGGCAAGCGCTTATTAACCTGGAACGATCCGGTGGTTGGCTTAACGCCGTCAATAGTGGCGCTTGGCAAGCACAGCTTGCAAACACACACATGAATCGAGTCAAGAATTTGCAACGCGGCGACTCGATCCGGGTGGGTGTCAATAAATATCAACCCGATGATATGCCTAATAAAAAGGTCTCTAATAAACTCGACCACCCAACCGCCCAGTCGGGTTCTATAGAGCCACTGACACCCGTGCGTGATTCACAGGAGTTTGAATCATGAAGCAGCGCCGTTTTCGTTTCGAAGACCTACCCGCTCCAGCACCTGGTAAGCCTACGCCACACGATTCACCAAACCCTGGGTTAATAACGCCCGAAGGCCTATC
>JAHQVR010000337.1 GCA_019634245.1 Gammaproteobacteria bacterium | reverse complement strand
GGTGCGATCATCTCCTCGACAGTATTCCCTGTCAATACCCTGTTTGATTGATTGAGCAGGGCCAGTTGAAGCTCGATTAAAAACTTCGCTAAATCTTGTGGCGTGCTCCAAAGACCAGCGGCTGACATCTCTGGGTATAGATTGTAATCGCCAAAATGATTTTGGCCGTTTGTATCGTGTCCGGCACTTGCTCGAGCTATTTGATCTTCTGATAGAAACTGGTTAAAGGTGCTATTTGTCATGGCCAGTGGCTGAAATACGGTGTCATCCACTATGTGTTCGAAGGGTTGTTGGGCGATGTCAATAAGTGCTTGTTGCGCAATTACGAATCCGCCACCAGAATAACTAAAATCGCTACCCGGTGTGTTACCTACAATTACGGCAGGAGAGTTGGCTGGACTCTGCCCGTTTAATACGTCAACCAATGAAGGAAATTCATCGATCTGACTGTACCCAGCGAATCCGTGAACAGTAGTGCCTGCACGGTGGCTAAGTAGTCTTCGCAGAGTGACTTTTTCCTCTGTTGTGTATTCGTTTTCTGCCACCTTCCAGGACAGTAAAAAATTGTTAATGTCGTCGTCTAACCCGATCATTCCGTTCTCTGCCATCTTCATTGCCGCAACTGCTGCGACAGATTTACTCATCGATGCAGCTTGAAACAGAGTATCCGGTGTTACTGGAGCTAAGGTGTTTTGGTTTTTTACCCCATACGTTAACAGTTGATCGATTTCGAAATCTTTCACTAGGGCGATACTGACTCCTGGTACGTTGTAATACTCTAGTAAGTCAGGAATATCATCAAAACTGTTGATCGGGTAACTTGAGTCAGTAAAACTTGAGTTTTCGCTACATCCGAGCAATAGCCCGGATATGAGCGCAATAGTGGAATAGACGTTTCTGTTGTTCACTTAAATAATCTCTAATGTTCTGATTAATGTTTGGCGCTGATTCACATTCGATCAGCGGCTTAATATGTTTCCCACACCTAGCCATTCGGTTAAGCGCTGGTGTTGGTAACGTTCACGGGAAATATTTGGATATTTGTAATTCGCCCCTATTCAAAACTATCGCGGTGCAATTGGGGCTCACTTCTGAATCCGGCCGGAATAATAGTCAGAATGATTACTCACAAATGTAACAGGATGTTGAAGGCGCTAGCCGAAAGTGTTGGTCGGTAAAATCTGTTTTGGGAGATTATTTGGATCAAATAATTGCGGCCCGTAAATTACAACCTAAAACTTCTTTTCACGTTGCAATTGGACATGGAACTGCAGCTGATTTTCGGTCCGTTAGGATACTTCGAAGTTACTTCTCGTTACACCGAAATTTAGGTAGTGCGGCTAAGGTTGCGCCTCCATAAATTTGAATGAGAAGTGAAATGCAAAAACGATACATTAGCTTTGGTTTGTTTGTTGCCATTGCCCTTTTAACCGGGTGTGCGGATAACTCTACTGAGAGTGTCGACAGCTCAATAGTCTTCGAACCCTGTGAGGGAATATCGGAAATAGAGTGTGGATCGTTCGAAGTGCCGTTAATTCATAATTCCACAGACAACCGAAAAATAAGTATTGCAGTTGCGCGTCTGCCTGGGACGGGTGCCGGTCCCCACGAACCACTGCTACTCAATGAAGGTGGTCCAGGCTCAGGTACTGAAACGTTACGGGAATTTTTTCAGTCTGGTTTGATCCCTGAAGAGATTCGTGAACGTTATGACATCATTGGATTTGATCAACGCGGCGTGGGTAATCCTTTGCGTGTGGACTGCGACCATCTTGGTAATGCCATGCCAACTAAATATTCGAGGGATCAGAACGACATAATAGCCTTGGTAGCCGAGTCTACTGCGCTGGCCGATGCCTGTTCAGCTGAATACTCCGATCAATTGCAGTGGGTGGGTTCGAATGCTGTGGTGCGGGATCTCGATGTACTGCGCATGATGCTGCAGGCTCCAAAACTCAATATTATTGGTACTAGTTTTGGCACACGAATTAGCGCGTTGTACCTGGAACGCTTCCCGGAAACCAGTGGTCGGATCATCCTGGATGCACCGCTGCCACCTACAGGTAATATCGACTCTATTTTGATTGAAAGCGCTGCCGCTCAGCAGAGTAGTTTTGATCTAATATTAAATGCATGCGGCACCACGTTACCCGATTGTGACCCAGCCGCTATTGAAGCAACTTTCGTGGCGCGCATCAATGCGCTTCTGGATGTGAATGATTTGGATACGTTCAAAGCGTTCTTCAATTTGTTATCGTTAGGAATCGAGGAATCGGACGTTGGTGAACTTTTAGCGCCCTTGCTCATCGACTACGCTATCAGCGGCGATCCTACAGACATGTTCTTACTGATACAGGATTTTGGTCTGGATCAAGATGATGATGATAACGATAGAGTGACACTTGAAAGAGCGGTGCTTTGCGCAGATGATCCCGATCGACCCGATGTTGAATCATTGCTTACTACACTTGGATCTCTGAATGATGCTTCAGATTTGTTCGCCGAAGCTGTCTTGCCCTTGGCTGCGAGTTGTGTTGGTTGGCCTGAGGCTTTGGAACCAGTGGTTGATATCCGTGCGACTGATGTACCGAGATCTCTCGTTATCGGCGGCACAGAAGATGTACGTACACCGATCATTTGGGCGGCAGAAACAGCGGATGCTATCGGTGGTGTCTTAGTTGCTTCCGACCATCAAGGACACACCACTGTGTTTGCTCGTGAAAATGATTGTATCGATTCGTTGGTTATTGAATTCCTGCTTGAAGGAACGTTGCCGCCGGAGGGTACCAACTGTATTTAAAGTTAGAGGAGTGCAGGAAGCGCTCCTCCAATGCTTACACCAGCGATTTATAACCGTTTTCCATCGTCGGCACTGAAGATATGTAAATGAGCTTCGTCAGGTTTGAGGTGAATGGTTTCACCTGCCTTAAACTCATGTCGTTCGCGAAATACCGCCACCACATCTTGTCCACCGAAATTCAGAAACACCATGGTTTCTGATCCTGTGGGTTCAACCACTTTTACTGTCATGGGTAAACCATCGTCGGATAAAATCAGATGTTCAGGCCTTATGCCAAGATTCACTTTGCCTGAGCCTTCAGGGCCAGGGAAACGTTGATCACCGATGGTGACTTGTTGTTTGTCCAATACACCGGGTAATAAATTCATCGATGGTGCGCCAATAAAAGTGGCCACAAATTCGTTAGCTGGAAAATCGTAGAGCTCGAGTGGAGTGCCGATTTGCTCTATATGTCCGCTTTGCATGACCACAATGCGATCCGCCAGCGTCATTGCTTCAATCTGGTCGTGGGTGACAAATACCGTAGTTGTTTTTAGTCGTTGGTGAAGCTCTTTTATTTCGGTACGCATTTGAATGCGTAGCTTCGCGTCAAGGTTGGACAACGGCTCGTCGAATAGAAACACTTCCGGATCGCGTACGATGGCCCGCCCCATCGCGACACGTTGACGTTGGCCTCCAGACAAATGTCTTGGTTTGCGTTTTAAATATTCCGTTAACCCGAGTATTTCTGCCGCTTCTTGCACCCGTTCATTGATCTCTGCTTTACTTTTCTTTGCTACTTTCAACGCAAATCCCATATTTTCTGCCACAGATTTATGTGGGTAAAGTGCATAGGTTTGAAATACCATGGCGATATCTCGTTGCGAGGGTGGCAGGCTATTGACGATTCGGTCGCCAATGGCAATGGTGCCGTCGTTGATCGGTTCGAGGCCTGCAATCATTCTCAAAAGCGTTGATTTTCCACATCCTGATGGCCCCACCAAGGCGACAAATTCGGATTCGTCTATGTCAATACTCAATCCGTGGATAACCTCCAGATTTCCGTATGATTTGCGCAAATTTCGGATTGTGACATTTCCCATTACCGTAATTCCTACTAGTTGGTGACTTCTGGGGTACTAACCGCTGCTGAGAGCTGTGAAAAGCACCAAGAATATATTGACATAAATGTGTCGCGCAGCGTAGTTTAGGTTGGAGATCTTTCGAAAAAACATATTCCTACTGTCTGGAGCTCGTGGAGGCTGTGGGCCTATATGATTCGAAAAAGAGAGGTTTCTATTTAAACCGCCGGTAACCAAAACATCTACGAGGCAATCTTCGGAGGAAAACTTATGAAGGTCGAGCTGTATAACTATATTAGAGCCGCACAAAAGCTGAACCGTCGGCAAATGCTCAAAGGTATGACCGCGGCAGGTGCTGCCGCCATGATGCCCAAGTTGGCACTCGGTGACGGGCACGAAAATTTGCGTGCTGAAATTCTTAAAATTCCAGGTGTAGGCGCAGGCTCTCCTACCGACAGTGACTGGCAGAAGGTGGGTGAGATGTGTTTAGCAGCCACCAAGGAAAATGTGGCAGAAGGAGAGTTTGAAGGTGTTGAACTTTCCTTTATGGGTTTGAACAACCAAAACCTACACAACTTCCTGTTTCGCGGATTTTTAAAACCATGGGAAGCGTATACCGGGGCAAAAATCAATTGGATCGATTTGGCGCAAGCGGACTACAACGCGCGTCTGCAGCAATCCATTGCCACGGGTACCGTTGATTTTGACATCATAGAAATGGGCGCACCTTTTGAGGGTGATGTATTAGGCAAAGGGCTGGCGTCTGAAATGCCAGATTGGGTTAAAGCACAGATCGACATGGATGACTATGTGGATTATCTGAAAGAGCCCGTTGGCACATGGGATGGAAAAACCTACCGTATTTCTATCGATGGCGATTGTCATACCTTTGCTTATCGAACCGATTACTTTGGCGAAGGTTCTTTGACGGGTAAAGCGGTGCCGACTACTTGGCAAGAGATTAACGAAATTTCAAAAGAGCTGGTCGGTAAAGAAGATCCACTAACCGGATTACCTGCTCATGGGTATCTCGATCCATTGAAAGGCTGGGGTGGCTTCGGATTCTACTTCCTAGAAAATCGGGCTGCAGCTTACGCCAAACATCCGAACAGCCCCGCGTGGCTATTCGAGCCCGACACGATGAAACCGATGGTGAACAATCCTGCCTGGGTTCAAGCCATACAGGACGTTATGGACCTGATTGATGCCGATGCTTATCCAGCTGATCAAATCAACGCAGATCCTGGCACGACAGCGTTCCAGCAATTTCTGGCCGGAACCGGTTCGATGTTGATGTGGTGGGGTGACGTGGGTTCAAATGCGCGCACCTCTGATACTTCGGTAGTGGGCGATGTCGTAGGTTTTGGTGTTAACCCAGCGTCTGATCGTGTGTACAACGCTCAAAGCGGTGCATGGGAAGATACCCGCAACGAAGCGCCCAATATGGCTTACATCGGTTGGGGTGTGTACGTGATGGCAACCGTCGATGGCGATGAGAAGAAGAAGAAGGCAGCTTGGTCTGCTGCAGCACATCTGGGTGGAAAGGATCTATCCCTATGGTGCTCTGCTTATCCTTCTGGTTTTCAACCCTACCGCAACTCACACTTCCAATTCGAGGAGTGGGAAGAAGCAGGGTACGACCGCGCTTTCATTGAAGATTACCTGGGGTCTAACGCTGATAGCTACAACCACCCTAATGCAGCGATTGAACCTCGCATACCGGGTATCTTCCAATATTATTCAGTGGCAGAGGACGAATTAGCCAAAGGCTATGCAGGACAATACGAATCTGCGCAGGAAACCGCTGATGCCATTGCTGCGGCTTGGGAGAAAATCACAGATCAGATCGGCCGAGAAAGCCAGATCGCTGTGTATAAAGCCTCGTTGGGCATCTAACCAAGTCTGGGTAACCTTAGTAAGGGCGTAGCAATAAGCTGCGCCCTTATTTGTATTGCGCTGGTGCTCCAAGTCTGATGTCCGCCCAACTCCGAACTCATCTACCTTACGAATGACCGAAAGCGACTTCCTGCATACCGTTACAGCCGATAGCATCTCAGAGCGACGCAAGCGGCTGGGCAAGTGGTTAGTTTGGGCAACCGCTTTGTTTGGAGTCGCGCTTGCCATCTGGCAGTTTGCCTACGAAACAGGGCGCTTATCGACCGGCTTTGGTACGTGGCGTCCGGTGCTGTATGCCTATTTGTTGTGGGCCACAGCCCTTTGTGTGTCACAAGTAATAGTTAACGGTGAGAAAGGTAAACGCACGCTGTTCGTTCTGCCAGCGGCGTTGTTTGTGATCAGTCTTGTCGTGTTCCCGTTATTGTTTGCACTCTACATCTCTTTTACCGATTGGAATTTAGCCTCTCCCACAGGGCCTAAGCCTAACGGGTGGTCAAACTTAAAAGAAATGTGGAACGATGGCTTCTATTGGAATGCCTTGAAAAACATGGTTTATTACGTATTGGCCGTCAGCGTTGAATACGTTATCGCCTTTGGTTTGGCACTGCTTCTTAACGCACAAATACGGGCACGAAAATTTTTTCGTGTCGTGTTTCTCCTGCCGCTGATGTTGAGTCCCGTGGCTGTGTCCTGGATGATCGGCAAATCCATGTTGGAGGTTCGATTTGGTCCGATTTCGCGCCTGCTGCGAGATATTGGCATCGAACCCAGTTTCTTCGGTTCGCCTGAAATCGCTCGATTTATGATTATGGCAATGGATGCCTGGACCTTTATTCCTTTTATGATGATCATGCTGTTGGCTGGGTTACAAGCTCTACCCAGCGAAATTATTGAAGCATCTAAAGTGGATGGTGCAACCGGATGGCAGAGCTTTAAAGAAGTTATTTTTCCACTCATGTTGCCGGTATCGGTCACGGCGATTGTGATTCGAATCATATTTAAATTAAAGCTGGCAGATATCATCATCAACGTGACTTCGGGTGGTCCTGGAGGTGCCACTGACAGTGTGACGAGCTTTATTTTCCGCGAATATCGCGACCGATCCAATGTGGGTTATGGAACACTTCTGGCGATTGTGTACCTGATACTCATTATCATTTTTATCACGATGCTGTTAAAGCTGGTTAGCCGATGGATGGAGCGACCAGCATGACTGCCATTTTTAAAGACCATGCCACTGACCGTCGTGTCCGGACTAAGTGGTGGGCGAGTCGTGTGGCGATCTATGCCGCTCTGATTCTTTGGGCGATTATCTGTTTGTTTCCTATTTACTGGACGTTGACCACATCGTTTAAGCTGGCCCCGGATGTCATGCGCGGCAACATGATTCCATGGTGGGATTTCACACCGCGTTGGAAGGGATGGGAATCGATTGGCATCTCGCCGAGGCTTATTGGTGAAGTTTCGACGGTTAGGGATGAGTTTCTAAAACGCTTCTGGAACTCAGCGATTGTGTCATTGAGTGCCTCTGCCTTGGCTGTTGCGTTGGGGTCTCTGGCCGCCTACGGTTTGTCGCGGTTTAGCTATCGCTTTGGCTTTATGAAAAATTCAGATATATCGTTCTTCTTTTTAAGTCAGATGATTCTACCGCCGGTGGTGTTGGCCTTACCTTTTCTTGTGCTTTACAAATCCTTAGGGCTTCTCGATAGTCGGATTGGTTTGATTCTGTTGTACACATTAATGGTACTGCCGATCGTCATTTGGATTATGAGAGATCAGTTTCAAGGTATTCCGGTGGAGCTGGAGGAAGCGGCTCTAGTTGACGGGCTTGGCATTTGGGGCGCGTTTTTTCAAATTGTGATGCCCATTGCCCTGCCTGGTATGGTGGCAGCGTTTATCCTGTCGTTGGTTTTGTGCTGGAATGAATACTTCTTCGCAGCTTTATTAACCGCAACGAATGCCACCACGTTGCCTGTTATGGTGGCGTCACAAACAGGCTCTCAGGGTATTAACTGGTGGGCGATGGCGGCATTATCATCAGCCGCGATACTGCCGTTGATTATTGTGGCGATATTTTTAGAGAAATACATCATCAAAGGTATGGCTGCTGGTGCGGTAAAGTAAGCGTTGATGTGTTGTTGAAGGCTAGTTCATACTCTACACGCGTAGAGTCTTCCGGTGCCAACTGTTTATACTCTACACGTGTAGAGTTGATTATGTATTCCGCAGTTATTGGTTCGGCGATACCGTTAGCCACTTGTGGATTTTGATCATACTGATCCACCGGATACCGAATATCTCGTCCCTTCGCATCTATAATTCGAAACCGGAAGCGCGTCGGTGAAAGCTTGTGAATCTTATCGTACGACTCGCGATCGCAACGCAGTGATTTCTCGAACTCGAACTGATTTGTTTCATTACGGCGCTGCTGTCGGATAAACCCATCGTCGAGTTTCTGAGGATCGGTATCGACTCGCTCTAAGGTGTAGCCGCCTTC
>JAHQVR010000336.1 GCA_019634245.1 Gammaproteobacteria bacterium | reverse complement strand
CGACCAAGACAGCGGAAGCGAGTTTTAAAGTGGTAGAAATGGACATTCGGTACAGACTCCTTAATGGACTAGAAATAACGAGGTTCCTACGACTGACAGTCGTCGAAAGATCAAGTTCCCACTGGTTTGCGACATTTTGGTGGATACCTGGACGGTTTGCAGTATAATCGCCCTGCGCGACCCTTGAGCGCACCAAAAGGGTGAGATTGCGTAGGCGCAATCTCAGTCAATCCTTCCGAATGGATTGGCAAGTGTTAGTGGTTTTAATTGTTAATACAGAGCGCCCGTAGCTCAGTTGGATAGAGTACCTGGCTTCGAACCAGGTGGTCGGAGGTTCGAATCCTTCCGGGCGCGCCATTCTCTTGAACTGATCGTTCCATTTCCATCTGCTGTTGTAAATTAGCTACCACAGGCGTCCCGCCTCGCTTCATTCAGACGGCTAGAGAATGTTGGGCTCTGAAAACAGACAGTCTTGATCGAATGGTGATAACAAGCCACACTCAGAGCACTTTTAGTGACTTGATAAACCGTCGAACTATGGGTCGATACCGCCCCCCACAACCCAAATCCTCACCTTACATAACTCGCGATGGATTCGAACAGCTGCAAGCGGAGTCCAAAGCATTGTGGGAGAAACGGGCAAAGGTTACCGAAGCTGTGACTGCGGCGGCGGCTGAGGGGGATCGTTCGGAAAACGCCGAATATATTTATCGCAAGAAGCAACTGCGTGAGATTGATAGGCGTATTCGCTACTTGCAGAAACGAATTCCAGATTTAACTATCGTGGATCGGCATGGAAAGGAGGACCAAGTGTTCTTCGGTGCCACGGTTCAACTTGAGGAAGAGTCTGGGGAAGAGCTTATTGTGCGAATTGTCGGATCAGATGAAATAGATCCGAATAAAAACTACATCAGTGTGGATTCCCCACTAGCGCGAGCGATGATTAAAAAATCCGTGGATGATGAAGCCACTATTGAAGTGTTGGGTAAAAGAACCTCATACACCATTGTCAGCATTCAGTATTAACTTACCACGGGTTCGCCAATTGCGGCGGGTCATTGTTATTGCTTGCAACAAGCGGTGAGAGTATTGCCTATCAGGACAATACACTGACGCGGCAACTGACTGGCGGCTTATGGCAAGCACA
The DNA here is from genome assembly GCA_019634245.1 of Gammaproteobacteria bacterium. The sequence continues at coordinate 59,274 of JAHQVR010000336.1, read as the reverse complement.
GCGACGATAACGTTTTTCACCCTATCTACGTAATTGGTACTGAAGAGGTATAGGCAATCATAGATTGTTAAAACTATTTAACAAACTCAGTCCGGTAAATGGCGGGTGTTGTGCTAAACGTATGATCCATGATCAAGCTACAACCCTATAGCGACTTCGAATCCTGTAGTCGAGCAGTTTTGTCCTACTTACAAAATCGCCTTGACTTCGGTTTGTGGATGGTCACCCGCGTGGTCGGTGAGGATTGGGTGGCGCTGCAAGTTCAAGATAAGTTCTACGATATTGAAGACGGTGCCGTTTTCCAGTGGGCAGACTCCTTTTGCAATCACATGGTGCAAGGTCATGGCCCGAAGGTCGCGGCACGCGTAAGCGATGTACCGGTTTATTTGAATGCCCCCATTGGCAAGCAAGTCCCGATCAATGCCTACATGGGGGTGCCAGTGGTTAGAAGCGATGGGTCTGTGTTCGGCACCCTGTGTGCGATAGATCCTTCCAGCAAGGAGGAATCTATCAAAGATGAGTTACCAACAGTGGAGTTACTCGCAACTTTATTGAGTACAGTTTTGGAGCTGGAACTTGCCGCCCAGGATAGGCAACAGAAGCTAGAAGAGAGTAAAAAACTAGCCTATACAGATTCGTTGACTGGATTATTGAATCGCAGTGGCTGGGAGCACTTTACCGAGGTTGAACAGTCCAGAATCAAACGCTACGGAGAGTCAGTGGGTGTGATTTATTTGGATTTGGATGAACTTAAACTCATCAATGACTCTGAAGGACATTCCTCTGGTGATCAATTACTTCTGAAAACAGCTGAATGCCTAAAAGTTGCCTGTCGATCTACAGATGTGGTGGGTCGAGTTGGAGGTGATGAGTTTGCGATTATGGCAATAGATTGTGACCAAGCAGGGTTAATCGAATTAAAAAATAAGGTTTCGAAGAATTTACTCGAACAGGGTATTGCCGCATCGATTGGCAGCCAAATTCATTGTCGAAGTCGAGATTTGTCAGCAACGGTTGATATGGCCGACCGGGCGATGTACGCCGAAAAAAGAGAAAATCGTCAGTACGCAGCCCAGGTGTAGATACACTGGAAAATCTGATCGGCTACCAGTTTCGTCGACAGGTAACCGAATGCATTTGACGATGCGACCAAAACGCTTTCCAGTGTAGTGGGTCTTTAGGATCATTCATTACCTTTTGTGCTAACAGTAGTGCAACGATACCGAAAACTACTGTGCCTATAGCCTGACCAATCAACACCCCTGCAGGCCCAAACCACAGTGCACCAAGGATGACCAAAGGCCAGGTGCCAATCGTATTTTTGCCCCAATTGAGCCAGGTTGAATACATTGGATGCCCTAGGTTGTTAAATGCGGCATTTGATACAAACTGAGCACCACTGAAGGCAAAACTTAGAGCCAAAGGCCCACAAAACAAAAATAACAGTATACGAGTGGAGCCCTCTGCCTCGAACACGTTGGCTATCGGTGTTCGTAGTAAGAACAGTGCAGCGGTGATGCACAAAACATAGAGCCCCATGAACTTCATACTGGCAAAGAACGCATCCTTCACTCTTTGATATTGGTCTGCACCATAGTTTTGACCGATGATCGGACCCACCGCACCTGACAAAGCAAATACGACGGCAAAGGCTACTGGTGTTAAGCGGCCTATGATAGCCATACCAGCGACCGCGTCGGAACCGAAACGCGCCATTTCGCGAGTGACGACCGCCGTGCCAATCGGTGTGGCTATGTTGGTTAGTACTGCCGGGGAAGCGATGGCTGCGACGGCAGTGAAATCTCGCATTGAGGCTTCTAAACTGGGTTTAATAAAGCCGTTATAGACTTTGATAGCTGGAATCATGGCTGCGGCAAGCATTGAAAATCTGGCCATCACAGAGGCGACCGCGGCGCCATCGAGCCCCATATCCAGCACAAAGATAAAGATGGGATCTAGCGCGGCATTAACGCATCCGCCAATCAGGGTCGCAATCATTGGGCGACGTGCATCGCCATGAGAACGCAGTATCGCCATACTCGTCATTGCTAAGCCCACCACGGACATGGTGGGTACGATGATCATCAGATAACTTTTAGCCAAAGCCGCAGCTTCGCCACTGGCACCAAGCAGGCTGAGCAATGCATCCATGTTGAGTATCACCAACGCGGGAATAGCGATACCAACGATAATCGCCGCTATAGCCACGTTGGTTGCATATTCGCGCGCGTGATCAGTGTCGCCAGCTCCGATGGCTCTGGATACGAGGGAGCCTGCCGCAATAGACAATCCAATGTTAATCGAATTGGTAAAAAACAATAGGGTGCCTGCATAGCCAACAGCCGCAGCCAGTGCATCATTTCCCAAACTGGCGATGAATAGCATGTCGATAAAATCGACGGCAAACAACGCCATCAACCCGATGCTGGCCGTCAAGGACATTCGGGTGACATGTCCCATCAAACTGCCGTGTAAGAACACGGGTTCTTCAGTGGGACTATTCAACGGGCTTTTTCGGTGGGTGCCAGGCACGATCGACTCGGCTGCTATAGGGCGACGGAAGCCCCTGAAGGGCTGCTTCTTGCTCAGCCATAAGCTCTTTGGATTTTTCTATGTAAGCCTCGTTCTCCATCACCGGTATGTCCGTGCGGTACAAACTGGCCATGGTCACCAGAGTTTTTTTGTCTTCGGTAACAAAACTTTGTGCCCGTTGTTCGGCTTCAAAAGGATGCAAGCCTAAGGCTTCCAATGCAGATCGACCTGTTCTGATTGCACTATCAAACGTGTCCCTAATAATATCTCGGCTGCCGGCAGCATACAGCTCGTAGACGTGGTGTCTGTCGACGGCTCGGCTGATGACATGCAAATTTGGGTAGTTTTTTGCGGCATAGCGTGTGAGTTCAGTAATTTGTTCACGATCGTCGATGGCGATAATTAAAACATCGGCGTGTTCAATGCCGGCCGCCTCGAGTAGATCGGGTCGAGTCGCATCACCAAAAAAGATGCTTAATCCGAATTTGCGCAAATTCTCCAATCGAGTGGAGTTGTAGTCCAGCACCACCGTTTCATAGCCGGAAGCTCTCAGAAGTCGATTGATTACACCGCCGAATTTACCATGACCAGCGATGATGATATTGCCTTGTTCCATGTCATCGGGTTCACGCTGCTGCGCTTGTTCAAATCGCGGCTCTATAAACTTATCGTAGAGAATGAATAGGAAGGGCGTGAGTAACATCGACAAAGCCACCACGAGCAAAAGCCGATCGGCAACACCTTGTGGCAGTACATGGTTAGCTACAGTGAAAGACAACAACACAAACCCGAACTCACCGGCTTGTGCAAGGCTCAGAGAAAAAAGCCAGCGATGCGATCCTGCTATCTTAAATACCTTACTAAGTCCAAGAAGTATCACCGCTTTTAGTGCCATAAGGCCCAACGTCATTCCAATCACCGAGAAAAAATTCGCACCCAGTAATCCAAAATTGATGCTCGCACCTACAGTCATAAAGAATAAACCTAACAGCAAACCCTTGAATGGGCTAATATCGCTTTCCAATTCGTGGCGATATTCGCTGGTGGCCAACACAACACCGGCTATGAAGGTTCCAAGTGCAGGAGATACTCCCACCAGCGTCATCAGAAGCGCGATACCTATGACGAATAGCAACGCGGTGGCTGTGAACATCTCTCTAAGGTTTGCCATTGCGATATATCGAAATACGGGGCGGGTTAGATAATGTCCTGCGACGATAATGAACATGATCGCTACAATGGTAACGAGTGCACGTGCCCAGCCTGGCAGGTGTTCCACAAAAGTAATCGACCCGTGATCATCGGAGTCTACCTGTGCAGAACTGGCAGCCAGATCAGCCAATTCAGGTAACGCAAGTAAGGGAATCAACGCCAGCATCGGTATTACGGCGATATCCTGAAACAACAGCACCGAAAAACTATTTTGGCCACCCTCGCTTTTCATTAGTCCTTTTTCGTTTAGTGACTGAACAATGATGGCGGTTGACGACAATGCTAGTACCAGGCCGATCGCCAAGGCAACAGTGGTCGGCTGGCCGAACAATAGGGCAATGCCCATCACCGCGAGCGTTGTTAGTGTCACCTGCAGTCCACCCAATCCGAGCAATTTGTGCTTCATTTGCCACAGCATTTTGGGTTCCAATTCCAAACCGACCAAAAACAGCATCATCACAACGCCAAACTCAGCGAAGTGCTGCAAACTGATCACATCAACATGAAGTGCACTGAGCACGGGGCTGATGGCGATGCCCGCAATCAGATAGCCCAGCACTGATCCCAAGCCTAGGCGTGAAGCGATAGGCACGGCAATGACACCAGCGATCAAAAACACGAACGCCAAAATCAGAAAATCACCCATCATTCCTCTCCATAACTGCTCAGCACTGAATGGTGGTCTAATACGGATTGCGCTTTACCCAGGCTATCAAAGGGCTCAGGATTGGATTTAAGTTCGTTCAGATAACGGATGTAACCGTTGACGTGGGCCTCTATGGTGTCATCATTAACCACAAGAGTGGAATACAGTACGTAAGGCAACATGAAGTGCATGCCGCATAATTTGGCGGTTTGTTCTAGCGGAGTTAAGAAAGTTCTTAGTTCGTGTTTTTGGTAGCCAGTGTGCGTGTACGCATCTTCAGGACCCCCTGCGGTAATTGCCAAGGCCAGAGATTTTCCAACCAAACTGGTCCCGTTTGGCCCGTAGGCAAACCCGTACTCCAGTACCAAATCTTGCCATTGCTTGATCAAGGCAGGCGAGGAGTACCAAAACAGTGGAAATTGAAACACAATGATGTTGTGTTCCAACAAACGAGTTTGTTCTTTCTCGACGTTGATATTGTTTCTTGGATACTCCGCATACAAATCAACGAGAGTTATGTCATTGACATCACTGGCTGATTCGTACATACGCCGATTGACACGTGAATGCCGATGCCCAGGATGGGCATAGTAAAGCAATAGGTCTGGCATAGTGATTGGAGCCCATTAGCCATATCTAAGGCTCCATATTACTGCATGCTTAGTGGAGTTTTCTCATTAATACAATCAGTGCATAGACAAAAAGACTCACTGGGGCCATCGGGCCAAAGCCGCCGCTGCTTTTTCCATCGGACTGGCGTTCCACTATATCCCAATGGATAGCCGCAGCGGATGTTTCCACGGCATCGGACGCAAATAACGTTACGTGGTAAGACCCCAATTGTTCAGGAGTTCCGGTCACTTGGCCTGATGAAGTTATGGATAGGCCCGGCGGAAGTCCTTCTGCACTAAAGTTGATCGTGTCGCCTTCCGGATCCATGGCCGTTAATTGGACGCTAACATTTTCGTCCAGGGCATGCTCAAAATCGTGCACATCCGTAAACTGAGGTGGTTGATTGGCCGAAGAGTCAAACGAGGCCGTTTCTTCGAGTAGGTTTACCGGTTCAATCACAAACCCGTCCCAATGACTGTGCATGTTGCGCTGATCCTCATTGCGCGGGGTGTGATGAAAGGATACGCGATGCCAGGCCACCAGGTCGGCGTCTACCAAGGATTCTTCGTCGGCATACTGCAGCACAGTGTTTAGGCAATTGGGATTGAAACGGGCATTTTGGCTGGCGAATCTTTCACAGTCGTTGGCAACCGTGACAAAAAAGTCAAAGCCTGTGTAGGGTTCATTGACTTCTCGCACCAGACGATGACCATACCGAAGGGGTTCAATTCGATACCCCCATTCCAACGGCGCACTTGGATCTGCATCGGAATTTAAATGAACGGGTTCTGAATTCCAAATAGTCCAGTTCTGATAACTTGCTGGGTCGATGCGTAAGGCCTCTTCAGTGAGTAGTTGTCGAGCTGAAGCTGTGCGCTTTCCGTCGTTACCTAATGGGTATCGAGTTTCAGTGGCTCGGTCGTCCGTTGAACTGTCGCCAAGATCGAAATCAAGCCGCCAGTAGTAGTTGTGGGTATGGGAGAGCCACACCGTATTTTCATCCCCATCAAGCGATCGTCCAAATGGGGCTTCGGTTTGGGTGGAGCTACGTTGCAGTGCTCCGGTAGCACCCACGGCGGGCTCGATCGCTCCGTTGTCATAGAAGGTCCAGCTCACCAGATAGGCGTAAGCACCGACCTGAGACAAGGAGAACAAATTGATGGATTCTGCTTTTACTGCCCGCCCAGCGGTTCGGTAACTGTCGTTCTCACTGCCACGGGTTAGACAGATACCTGCTCTAGAGAGCACGTAGATAAGTTCGCCATTCGGGCAGTCCTCGGCGGTTAATTCTGTCATGTAGGCTCCGCCCAGACCATACTCGGTAATATCGTTATAGGTGACATTATTATCATCGTAAGCAACATGGAGTTGAGCGAGTCGTGCTGAACTCATGACTGGAAAGTTCTCGCCGGATGGCGATGTGTAGCTTATATCTCGAAGCACGATGTTTTCCCGCACTCGAGATTCCCAACAAAAGCTCCATTGGGCACCGTTGTCAAACGATGTTTGAACCTGTGCATCGGTTTCGCAATCAAGATTGGTTTGCGCCAGCAACTGCCCCGGTATTGCAAGGCCCAATAGGACCAGCAGGGTGCTTAAGAAATAACTCAGTTTCATTGGATGACTTCGAACGGTGAGGTTGATGTCCAGTCGAACGGCAAAAGTTCGAAAGTGGCGTCCAGTGTTTGGATAGCAGGGAAGTCGGCTCGGTTTGGATTAAACAGTCGGGTGATGCTGAACCATAGTGTCGGTCTGGCGCCGTTTAACGATTCGCCATTGACATAATCGTCTAAGGATTCACCGCAGGCTACACCCGATGTTGCCTCGTTGTTCAAAGCCAATCGCTCGCAGTCGTTTGATCGAGTGATGGCTAAGTCGAACTGCGCCCAATTATAGTCGCGACTGACATAGCTGTAGCCGTTGTTTTGTGGATCCAGATAGTAGCCGCTGCCATTTGGATCTAAAATTCGCCAACCACGAAAACGGTTGCGTTCAACATCTCTAAAGGTCTCGACATCGAGTGATGTGATAGTCATTGGGCGCTGCTCCGATGCGCCAAAGCTTATGGTGTAATCAAACTCTTCGACTCTATCGTTCGCATCCGCGGTATTCAACGCAAAATCCATACGCCAGGTATAGAGCAGAGTTGCGCGACTGGCGTAACGGTTAGTAGAATCCACGCGGTTGCCAAAATCAGCTGAATCGGTGAACCGAGATACCCGTCCAGAGAGTTCGCTACTGGGCTCAATGCGGCCGTCTTCAGTGAAGGTGATGCTCGTCGAGAGGTTGAAAGTGGGTACCGTTGACGACAAACTGAGCGTCCACTTATCCGCGTGAATCGCCTGCCGGTTTCCGTACTTAGCTAAAATACCTGCCGGTTCGACAACGCTGCACAGCGCTGAGCTGGCATTGGCTAAACTAACGGTGTTACCAGTGCAAGTTGCTGAAGATTGCGTATTGATTGCAGCACCACCCAGTCCCTGTTCAGAAATCAGCGCGATGGCGTTGCTGTCTTCGTGGTAGTGCAGCAGTGCTTCGGCCAGGTGTATTGAACTCAATACCGACCGCAGGCTATCACCCGGAGCGCGGTAGTGAATTGATTGCAACTCGAGCCCATGCGTGTCGTCGACCCGAGCACACATCTGCCAACTGGCTCCAGAGCTAAAGCTGTGAGTGAGCGCATCGCCGATGTCGCAATCGACAGCGTTGGCAAGGTTTGGCAATAGTAATAGCCCAGCAGAAAGTAGGAGTAATCGTCGCATGCTATTAGTGGCGCTTCAGCGTCGTCACTACTCCGGTGCTAAGAATAGCGATAGGTTCTAGCGTGAAGACGGTATTCGTGCTATCGAACAAGGACAACAATGCACAGCGATTTGTCACACAGATGTGGTCAGCATCCATGGGTGAAAAGATACTGGCTTTAACTTCCAGCTCGTCCAGTGTGTTGAAAGCTGTTACGCCACGATTGCGCTGCTCGTGTCGCATGCGTTCTAAGAGAGTCTCGGCTTTGGCCAATAGAGCTATTGCATGATTAATCTCGTTATTGCTCAACGGCAAATGCAGGCTGTCGATCGTTTGCTGGTCCAAAACAGTATCAGCGACGAGGTCGATACTGACCATGCGGCTTTGCTCTATTACATGATTATATTGGTAGACATGGGCGATTCTGGCAGACCGATTTTTCTTTGACTCGCCCAGCTCGATGGATAGTGTCTGAACACCTAATACATGATTGGGTTTGACGCGAGCAGCCGCAGGCCACGGTACCGAACTGGCCGCATCCAAGGCTCGCGCCTGATCCTGTGTATCTAGCCCATTGGCGGCCGTGATAGGGGATAATAGGGTGCCCATCAGCAGCGCCATGGCATACCATGTAGCTTTATTCATGCTCATTGGAGTTTTACGAATTCTCTGGTTGGCACTATAACGGTCTACTACACAATTTGCGTGTGGTTCGATCAACACTTTTAACGGTTTTTTTCATGCCTGCTTCAACGATCGCCTATTTTGGTTTTGGTTCCCTTGTGAATCGTGAAACACGTCCGCTGAATGAAGCTTGTGTCAGGGCTACATTATATGGCTGGAGGCGGCATTGGGCACACCGATCGGTCGGATTCCAACCAAAGCCAATTGGATCAGAATTTGGAACAACGGATCCGGTGCCTACACAGCGACACTCCTGTTGCTCTTTGACCGTCCAGCCAATGAAAACACCTGTCTTGGACCCTGAGGTATTAGGTATCGATGGCGTACTGGTGACGATCCCACACAGTGCGCTTGCCGAGTTAGATCGTCGAGAATCAGGCTATGATCGTGTGCAGATAGAGCCGGAGCAAATTGCGTTTGCCTTCGATAGCCATGCGTTGTCGGTAGAGCGTCTATTCATGTATGTCTCTAAAACTGAATTCAACGCACCTGCTGATGAAGATCACCCGATTCTGCAAAGCTACATTGACTGTGTCATGGCGGGTTATGAAGCCCAATTTGGCGCTGATGGACTAAGCCGTTTCCTGCAAACCACCCACGGCTGGCGCGGTCCGATTGAAAATGACCGCTCATCCCCGCGTTATCCAAGGGCAGTGCAGCTGTCGGTAGATCAACAAGCAAGGTATGATGCGCTACTGAAAGAAACTCGCTCGGAGTTACGTTAACTAATGCCGCTGGATCTGTCTGATTATTTCACCGAAACCAACGAAGGAATAAGCATTAGCCAACAACAGGCGAGTGCGTTCGCAAAGGGCGTGGCTGGGGATTTTAATCCGATACACGACATCGATGCCAAACGCTTTTGCGTTCCCGGAGATTTGTTGTTCAGTATTTTGTTGCATAAATTTGGTGTGAGTAAAAACACGCATGTTGAATTTTCCGCCATGCTTGGCAGCGACACGCTCATTCCATTGCCTGACACTCTCTCTGAACAAACAGAGCTTGCTGACGGCGAAGACAAAGTGTACTTGACACTCACTGTGTCTGAGCCGCTGGAGGCTGGCCGTGATGCAGTGGCAGAGTTGACTGAACAATACGTCATGTTCTCTGGCAGTACTTTTCCCGATATTCTGGTAGAACTGATGAGAGACCACGATGTAATGATCAATCCGGACCGCCCCTTGGTTATCTATAAGGATATGGGTATTCGGCTTCGTTCGCTCTCCGATGATCCAGTCGAGTTGAGTTTTACAAACGCCGTGATGGATGTGCAGGGGAAAAAAGCTCAAGCTACCTTACGTTTTGATATTACGCAGAAAGGTCAAGTTATCGGTGAGGGTGAAAAAAATATGTTGCTCGGTGGTCTTCGCGGCTATGATGAATCTGCAATGCAGGCCATTGTTGAGCAATATAACGAATGGAAGGCGTCGTACCAGAATAAGAACGGTGCTTAATGTGTTTTCACCCCAACAATCACAATTAGACAAGGAAGTCTTTTGAGCCTAACAGAAGCGCACGACATACTCAAAAACCTATACGGTTACGATCAATTCAGAGGTCATCAAGCTGACATTATTCAAACCGTTAGCGATGGTAGCGATGCCTTGGTGCTCATGCCCACCGGCGGTGGGAAGTCGTTGTGTTACCAGATTCCAGCTTTGGTACGCCCTGGCGTTGGGGTGGTTATCTCACCGTTGATAGCGTTGATGCAAGATCAAGTAGAGGCGCTGCGGGCCATCTCGATAAACGCAGCGTTTCTTAATTCAACGCAATCTACGTCTGAAATTGCCGCTGTTGAAGCGCAGATCAGATCGGGCGATATTGACATCATCTATGTCGCACCAGAGCGGCTATTGATGAATTCAACGTTAACGTTGTTGGATGACTCACATGTATCGCTATTTGCCGTAGATGAAGCCCATTGTGTATCTCAATGGGGGCATGACTTCCGGCCAGAATATATGGGATTGTCGTTGTTGAAAGAGCGATACCCCGATGTTCCGGTGCTGGCGCTAACCGCGACGGCAGACCAAAGAACGCGAGAAGAGATCAGCAGCAATTTGAATCTTCAAAACGCGGCTCGTTTTATCAGCGGCTTTGATCGACCGAACATTCGTTACACCATTTCGGAACCGGGCAATGCTCGTGAGGCACTATGGAGCTTTCTCAATCTTAATCATCCCGTTGACAGTGGAATCGTGTACTGCCTGTCACGCAAGAAAGTAGAGCAGACTGCCGCCTGGCTCGCAAAGAAGGGTCGTGTAGCATTGCCCTATCATGCAGGCATGAGTAGCTCTGATCGGCAACAACATCAAAGGCGTTTTCTGCATGAAGACGGCGTCATTATCGTAGCCACCATCGCCTTCGGAATGGGTATCGACAAGCCGGATGTGCGTTTTGTCGCGCACCTGAACTTACCTAAAAGTGTCGAGGCCTATTATCAGGAAACCGGTCGAGCAGGGCGAGATGGTCAAGCTGCCCATGCGTGGATGGCGTATGGGTTGCAGGATGTAGTGAGTTTGCGTCAGCTAATGGCCAATTCAGAGGCTGATGATCAGCACAAACGTATCGAACAACAAAAGCTCGAAGCCATGCTTAGTCTGGCAGAACTACACAGTTGCCGGCGTAGAAAGTTGTTGGAATATTTTGGTGAATCGCTCCATCAGGACTGTGGAAATTGTGATAACTGCCTGGATCCTCCAGATACCTGGGATGCCACGGAGGCAGCACAGAAGGCTATGTCATGCGTGTATCGCACCGGGCAGCGTTTTGGGGTGAACTACTTAATCGATGTGTTGCTTGGCAAATCTGTGGAACGCGTTGTTCGGTGTGGCCACGATAAAATCAGTACCTTTGGTATCGGTACTGATCTCAGTGCTGGGCAATGGCGTAGTTTGTTTCGGCAACTTATTGCCAAAGGGTTACTCAATGTCGATGTCGAGGGGCACGGTTCGGTGCGTCTGTCAGAATCTTCCCGACCGGTGTTAAAAGGAGAAGAGAAGCTGTTTTTACGCGCCTTGGCTAAAGAGAAGCCGGTGCGCTCCCGACGAACCTCCGTACGCCCTGAAATGAGTGATGAAGACAGCGATTTATGGGAGGCTTTACGGCTGCTCCGCAAGGAGTTCAGCGAAACGGCAGGTGTGCCAGCCTACATCGTATTCAACGACGCTACATTGGCCGAGATGGTGGCATTAAAACCGACGGATTTGAATGCGATGGCGATGATAAGTGGGGTTGGAAAACAAAAACTCAGCCGCTATGGTCAGGCCTTTGCCAATGTGATCGCTCAGAGTGTGAGCCGTGATGTGAGCGTTTAGTGCAGGTAGTTGTTATCTTTGCGTTTCGAATAGCGTACTTCTCGATCCAGTAAGTCACCTTTGATGGAAAACCGTTCCCAACCGGTTTGCGTACGGTAAGGCGGTTTTAGACCCACATTAGACCATGCTCGGAGCCGTGCAACCAGCGTGTTCTCAGGATTGTGTTCATCAAACCAGTAGGTGGTGTAACGCGTACCGTCTTTTTTTGCACTGAATTCTTCGGTGCAAACTACTGTATGTGATGCGTCGATATCAAACAGCCTGCAGAGATCTTCTTTTGAGAGTGTCATGGCTGACTGGGCTGGCTTTGCTTACCGGCAAGAGCGTCTAATCGTTCGTGGCGCAATAGCCAATTGTCGATAAACCAATGAACAAATAAGCTGACGATAATACAGATCGTCATCGCAATCGCGACGAAGAGATACGGCGCCGCCGGATTGTCGCCAAGCAGGGGTGGAAGCCATTTTCGGATCGGCCCTAAAGTGAAAATGTGGCTCAAATAAAGCGCATAGGAGGCGTCGCCTAACAGCACGAAAAATTTCCAGTGTGGTAGTTTGATGTATAAAAACCCGGTGACGACTAGCAACGAGGGAATCCCGATTTTCAATACATGTGCTGTGGTTGTAGGAAACCACTGTTCACGAAAGATCAACACGGCAAAGCCTACAATAATTAATATTACCGCAACAAACGAATGGATACGTAACCCTTGTTTCCATAACAAAGCCAAAAGCATCCCGAATATAAATTCAAACACAACTGCATCACTCATAAACACAATCGCTGCGTTATCAGAATGAGTCAGCCGAGCCAATACGAATAGCGTTGTAATCAGGGTGCAAGTGATCAGTGCTTGGAATCGATAGGTGAAAAACAGTGAAGCTGCAAATAGCAGATAAAAATACATCTCGTAGTTCAGCGACCAACCAGGTGCGAGAATAGGCCATACATAGCCTGAGTGGGCCTCGCTATAGTGAGGGATAAAGGCCAAACTCATGAATACCGTATCCCATGCGAATTGAGTCGTTTTAAATAGGCTTGGCAAGAACGCTAATATGACTGCCATCATGATGGTAAAGAACCAATACAGAGGCACGACGCGTCGAATTCGGTTAACCAGAAAGCTCGAAGGTGTAGCATCCGGTTTGGAGATAAACACCATTATAAAACCGGAGATCACAAAAAAAATATTAACGCCAAAGCCTCCGGCGTAGTGCAGCTCCTTTGCGTAACTTTCGACCTGGAGCACGCTGTGGCTGTAGACTACAGCGATCGCAGCAATGGCTCTAAGGTATTGTAGCGAATGCAGCCTCATAAACGTTATTGAGCCGCTGCCTGCCGTAGTGCACTGTAATAGCGGCGCCCCATCTCACGCAAAGCTGCTGGACCGAAGTGTATACATGAGGTGTTGCCGCAAGCGTATCCGTTGGCCGGTGTGAGATCGTCGTGATTGGAAAACGCCGCGTGCACAATCTGGGAGGGGAGCTGTCGGTGTGCTGAATCGATGCGTTGCTTGTCTTCTGAGAAATCAGAAAGGTCGCCACGATCATCGTTACCCCGCGACATAGAACCCACTACAAATGGAATATTGGAATTGCTGCGTCGCCAGTCTCCACCACGTCGATCGGGTTGAATTTGTGTTCTGAATTGTTGCGCTAATCGTTCTAGATTCGCTAAATAACTGGATGAACAACGTTCATTGGCATCCGACTCCCCTTGGTGCCACAAGATGCCTCGTAACACGCCACCGGATTCGCTGATGGCCATATTGGCTCTTGTGACTGCTCGATCAAAAAGCCAGGTGTTACCCAAATTACCATCGGACGTGGACTGTGCATTCCACTGTCCGTTCGGGCCGCCGTCGTTGTCACAAAAGGCAGAACCAGACCACGCCGCAGGGACTAGGATGACATTGGCGTTCGTATCATTTAGCGCCTGCTTGGCAAACGTTAGTCCAAGCCCGATATAGGCATGGACTTTTTCCGGATTCTCCGGATCAAAAGGAATGTGCAGCGGATCTTCGGCTCGTACTAGTGCTGGCGTCAGGACATTGCTGGCAGGGGAGGTAAACGTAGTACCGGTAGTAAAAATGTTGAACTGATCATTTCTGGTTACATTGAGTTGAAGGATGCGGTCATTGGGTTCATCAGGACCGCCAGCGTAGGATTCTTTTGTGCCATCTCCGCTGAACCCGACCATATTGCTTTGACCAACCAACAGATACACATCAGGGGCGCTCGTGGGGGACACATTCACGATGACATTGGCATCGCTGATACCCGATTCGCTTGATGCCCGAACCACGAAGCGGCGCTCTTGAGGTTGAATGGGTAAAGCGCCGATGTTAAGTGCTAGATTTAGTGTGGTTGAGTTGCTGCTAGGGCTGAAGAAGTCTGACGAGAACGCACCGCGCATGTTCACCGAATCGCTGTCTGCAATGCCCAGAATGGAGAGTTGTACTGCACCGGCATAGTTATTCTGGCGTATGAGACTGACGTTCAGGTTCACACCCGCAGTATCACCTTCGGTTAGATTCACAACAGATTGATCCACGACGATTTGGAAGTCATCAGTGGTATTGGTATTTGGGGTACTCTCGGACCCACTGCAGGCGCTTAGCAGAAGGAGTCCAGCTGCGGCAGCTAGAGAGCCCCACCATTGTTTGGCTATTGGCATCATAAAAAGACTGTAGAAGTTCTTCGGAAACAGCGCAGCTGTATCCCGGGCATAAGTAAGGTTAGCGGCTGATTCTTGAGCAATTGTTGATGATTCACGCGAAGCGACCGCGGCAATACAAGGTTCGTTGCAAGCCTGTGAACCTGTTCACAGACTCACGGGTTGCCCTATTCCTATGGTCGGATGAGATCGGAGAGTTGGTCGTAGTATCTAACCCCCATTTCACGATAAGCCCTCGAGCCAAAATGTATGCAAGAGCCCTCTCCACATGGATAGGCGTCAGGTACTAGATCGTCATTAATCACCACGGTGGAAAACGGAACCAACGAGGCAATATTTTTGTGGACGTTGTCCACTAAGCTTTTCTCGGGTGGAAACTCTCCAAAGCCGCCGCCTCGGGACATTGTGCCTACCACTAGAGGAACGTCGGCGTTACTGCCTCTCGCGACCGCTCCTCTGGCATCTAATTGAATGTTTGAGCGTAACGATGCCACCATATTCTGTAGGTTCTGTTCATAGTTAACAGCACAGTCAAGATCATCTGAATCTGCTTCACCTTGGTGCCATAAGATGCCTCGTAAGATGCCGCCGGTTTCTTGGATAACAATGTCGGTACGAGCAATCGCTCGGTCGTGGAGCAGCGTGCCACTCAGCGCAGCATTGCTCACCGGTGCGGGTAGCCAGCCCAAGTTATTGATCTCATTATTTTCGCGCTCGCAAAAGCCGGTATTCGACCAAGCGGTAGGTACTAGGATTATGTTTGCGGTGGTATCAGGCAGCGCTCGCTTCGCAAAAGAGAGTCCAAGACCGATGAAGGTGCCTTCTTTACCCTCGATGGTTACGTCGTACCCACTGTGCAACGGATCTAGTGCGACCACGAAACGAGGATTTGGCACAGCCACTGCTGCGGGGTCGGAAAAAGACGCTGCGGTAGGGAAGTTTTGGCTATCGTTACCGGTGACATTTAACTGCAGTATGCGGGAGTTTGGTGCATCGGGTTCGCCAGGATTGGCGGCTTTCGCACCCGCTTCACTAAAACCGACCATGTTGCTTTGCCCAGCCAACAGATAGACGTCTGGCCGGCTGGTAGGTGTGACGTTAAGATCTATCTCAGCGGTAACCGTGTTGTCGTTTTCATCTCGACCGATGATTTGTAGCGTTCGTGTCTGCGGCAGGATGGGATGTGGGCTGAAGTCAACTGCGACGCTCAATGTGGCATTGTTTTCGCTAGCTCCCAATACTGAATCGCTGAAGTTGGTGATCAGTCGTTGTTGATCCGATGCACTGGCTCCCACGGCACTCAGTGCCACGTTTCCGGCATAGCCGTTGAATTTGGGGACCGATATATTGACAGTAGCGCTGCCGTCGCCCTCTTGAACGGAGATGGCATTCGTGCTCAATTGCAGGCCAAAGTTGTCCGATTGTCCGCCATCGGTAGCCGAGCTGGCAGTAGAGGCATCGGAATTGCCGTCTGAAGAGCCGGTTGTTGAGGAGCGAGTATCGCCCCCGCCACAGCCGACGAGAACAGCGAGCGCCAAAAGTGGTGCGACAAAATGAGTCAAGGATTGATGGTAGGACACGGTGGGTTAGGACTCCTAATATAAGCGCGTATTCTAGCAAAGCTGCTTATCTTGGAAGGTAAACGACTGTCAGTTGTCCATATTTTAACGCAGCAGATAACTACTCGGTTTAAGGATGGACCATGGTAAAATTACCCCTACTGACAACATTGGCAAGAGTTTTATACCGTTCCTAATGGCTGCCACACTTCGATCCATCGCCACTCTCGTGGTTTTGTGGCTCTTCTTATCGGGCTTATATAAATTACAGCTGTTGCTGCTTGGCGCTATTTCGGTTGCGTTGGTAGTTTGGCTGGCTAACCGCATGAAGGTTATGCAGCACCGCGGGCAACCGATTTACTTTCGGTTTTTACACATATTGGGTTATTGGGGCTGGTTGATAAAGCAAATCTTCCTGTCGAATGTGGAAGTGACCCGTTTGGTGCTCAGCAGAGACTTGCCCATTAAGCCGACATTGCGTCGAGTCAGCGCCACTCCAAATACCGAGATGGGCCGGGTTGTTTATGCCAACTCAATTACGTTGACGCCGGGCACTACCGCCATCAATTTCACCCCCGACGATGACATTTTAGTGCACGCGCTCCACGAAGACAGTTTGCACGAGCTGGAATCTGGCGAAATGGCGGATCACATCAAAGCTGTTGAACCCAAAATCACCTTGAGCACAGAGGGCAAATAAATGTTTACCGCCGCTGCTATTGCATTGTTAGTGGCTATGCTGCTAACGCTCGTTCGTGCTTTTCTTGGCCCCACGATTTTTGATCGAATTTTGGCGGTTAATTCATTCGGTACGAAAACCGTATTGTTAATCGCTGTGTATGGGTTTTTAACTGATCGTCCAGAATTTTTGGACATCGCCTTGGTGTATTCCCTGGTTAATTTCATAGGAACCATCGCGGTGCTGAAATTCTTTGAATACGATGACCTCGGATCGGGCGCCTACCAGGAGGATGATTTCTGATGCAGTCGGTTCTGACAACACTAGTCCACCTCATTGGCTGGCCTTTGATGCTAATCGGTTGTGTGTTTATCATCGTTGGTGCAGTTGGGCTTGTGCGTATGCCTGATCTGTACACGCGTTTACACGCCGGTGGAGTAACGGACACCGGTGGTGCAATCTTTCTGCTGTTACCACTGATTTTATACGCAGCCTTTGTGATGCACTTGTACATAGTTGCAGTGAAACTGCTGCTGATATTGTTTTTCACTCTTTTTACAACGCCGACAGCGTCTCACGCATTAGCAAAAACTGCATTGCTGTTTGGCCAAGTTCCTACCGACAAAGAAGGTAAACCCATTTTGGAGTCTCCCGAAGAAGCCCAAATGTTGGCTCGGTCGAGGGCAGAATCCTGATGGAACTTCTGATCACTGTAGCTCTCGTGTCGTTTTTGGCCATTATTGCGATCGGTATTGTGGTGCTTAGAGATTTGCTTGCCGGTGTTGTGCTGTTGGGTCTGTACAGTTTGGTAGCGGCAGGATTGTTTGTGGTCATGGACGCAGTGGATGTTGCGTTTACTGAGGCAGCGGTTGGTTCTGGAATATCAACCATTATGTTTTTAGGTGCGCTGTCGTTTACCAAACATGAGCAAAAGCCTCGTGGACACGACAGTTGGGCAGTCATGCTCTTCGTGGTGATTACTGGGGGCTTACTCATTTTCGGTACGTTGGATATGCCATCGTACGGCAGCCTTGATGCTCCCGCACAAACTCATCCTGATTTAACGGTCCGCTTCCTTGAGCAGTCTGATGATGAAATTGGCATCCCCAATGTGGTCACTTCAGTGTTAGCCAGTTATCGAGGTTATGACACTTTAGGTGAAACTGTCGTGGTGTTCACGGCAGGTATTGCGGTGTTGGGATTGTTGGGGCTCAAACGTCGTAGGCCTGAGGAAGATGTACCCGAAAATGCGCCTGGCGATGTTCCCGCCGGTTCAGACGACCGAGACGTAAAGGGTTAGATCGATGAAAGTTTATCCGCGGCAACGGCACCGCGTACTTCAAATTGTCACCAAGTTAGTCATACCGTTCGTTTTGCTGTTTGCGCTATATGTTCAGTTTCATGGTGATTATGGACCTGGCGGTGGTTTTCAGGCGGGCGTTATCTTTGCCTCAGCCTTTATTCTGCATGGGTTGATCTTTGGCCTTCAGCGCACCCGATCGGTTTTAACCCCGGGAGCATTGCGCATATTGATGTCACTAGGGGTTTTACTCTACGCTGGAACGGGTGCGGTTAGTATGCTTCTGGGTGCAAACCTTCTTGACTACGACGTACTGCTTCACGATCCACTGCATGGCCAGCATTTAGGTATTTGGTTGGTTGAGTTGGGCGTTGGCATCACTGTTTGTGGTGTCATGATTAGCCTGTTTTACGGCTTTGCGAGTAAGCGTTAATGACGTTTCTGGGTTACTACAACTACTGGATCGTCATTGTGCTTATGATGGTTGGGCTATACATTTTAATGGCCAGATACAACCTGATCAAAAAGATCATCGGTCTCAGTCTATTTCAGACGTCTATCTTTTTTCTCTACATTACACTGGGCAAAGTCACTGGTGGTTCTGCGCCGATATTTGCTGAGGGGATCGAGCGGTATTCCAACCCGCTACCTCACGTTCTTATCCTGACTGCCATTGTGGTCGGAGTTGCTACCACTGCCGTTGCTTTAGCGCTCATCGTCCGTATTTATGAAAATTACGGCACCATTGAAGAGGACGAAATTAAACAAATAGAGCAGGGCGAGAGGGACGAATAGCGTGGAACAGCTACCTGCGCTTTTAATTATCGTACCCATGCTGATTGCGCCGCTGTGCGTGTTGGTAAGACAACCCACATGGAGTTGGGGGTTTGCTCTCTTTGCCTCCCTAAGTTGTACGGTGGTGTCACTAAAGTTGATGATTCAAGTGTCTGCGGAAGGCGCTATACGGTATGCGCTTGGTGGCTGGGCCGCACCTACTGGCATTGAGTATTACGTTGATGCAGCCAACGCCCCCATATTGGTGTTAGTCAGTTTGTTAAGTGCTGTTGCTTTGGTCTATGCCTATCACAGCGTGCGCAAAAGTATTGATACTTCCCGGCACTATCTGTTCTACACCGCTTGGATTCTCTGTGTCACTGGATTGCTCGGCATGAGTATCACAGGAGACATTTTTAATGTATTTGTATTTTTAGAAATATCCTCGCTGTCTACTTACTCGCTTATTGCCTTTGGCCAGGATCGCCGGGCACTAACGGCCAGTTTTCGTTATTTGATCCTGGGTAGTGTGGGTGCGTCTTTTATTCTTATCGGGATTGCGTTTTTGTATGCTGCCACCGGCACATTGAATATGGTGGATCTTGCAGAACGGATTCCTCAAGCCGAATCAACCAGGGCCATTCTCGTTGCATTTAGTTTCTTAACCATCGGTCTAATGATAAAAACGGCGGTTTTCCCTTTGCATGCCTGGCTTGCCAACGCCTACCACTACGCACCTGTGGCGGTAACCGTATTTTTAGCCGGAACTGCTACGAAAGTGTCTTTGTATGTGCTGTTACGCGTGTTCTTGTCGATCTTCACTCCTGAATACAGTTTCGGCGTCATGGTATTGAACGCTGTGTTACTGCCCACAGCTGTGTTGGCCTTTGTCTTGATGTCACTCGTAGCGGTGTTCCAAACCGATATGCGGCGTATGTTGGCATACTCAAGTGTTGCTCAAATTGGTTACATAGTCGCTGGTATCGCCATTGGTACTCAAGCAGGCGTTACGGCAGGTTACGCACACATCATTAACCACGCGATCATCAAGTCGACGCTATTTATGTCTGTAGGTTGTGTGCTCTATCGTGTTGGTCACACCCATGCGCCCAGTGTCGACCGGTTGTTTACCATGATGCCGCTCTCTGTAATCGCTTTCTTGTTGGCCGGGCTGGGTTTGATAGGTGTGCCACTGACCGCAGGCTTTGTCAGTAAATTCACATTAATTGGCGCAGCCATGGATCAAGGATGGTGGATGGTATCTGGATTAGTGCTGGTCAGTTCGCTGATGGCCACGTTATACATCGGTCGAGTAGTACAGTTAATGCTATTTAGAAAAGGACGAAAGGTGGCTGCAGAGCCTGTGGTGTTTAACGAAGCGCCGAAGCTAATGTTGATCGCGATGTATACGCTTTTAGCTATTGGCTTATGGTTAGGGATAAACGGTAGCTTCGTGTTGAATCTATCCGCTGATGCAGCTCGTGTATTAATTGGGGGTTACCCATGAACCCCGTTTGGGCTTTAGTGCCACCGTTGGCGGTCATTCCTTTCATCCTAATTTTTGGTGAAAATCGCAGAAATTGGCGTGAAGGCAGCATCATCGTAGCTGGGCTAGTTTTGTTGTGGATCAACAACCAGCTCTACAACGATGTTATGCAAGGAACCGTTCGTAGCAGTGGCGAGATTCATCTGCTTTCGCAGTTCTCATTACGGTTGCAGGCAGAGCCAATGGGTGTGGTGTTTGGCTTGGTTGCAAGCCTTCTATGGATAGTGACTACTGTTTACAGCATAGGTTATATGCGTGGGCACGATGAGAAACACCAAACTCGGTTCTACGTGTGCTTTGCGATTTGTCTGTCTGCGGTTATGGCAGCAGCCTACTCGGCAAACCTTCTGACTTTATTTGTGGCCTACGAAGTTATTACACTATCCACGTTTCCATTGGTCATTCACGCAGGTCATGACAAAGCCCTAGCTGCGGGCCGATTGTATTTGGGTTTGTTAATGGCAAGTTCCATCGGTTTGTTCTTACCGGCCATCATCTGGACTGCGAATTCTGCTGGTACTTTAGATTTTGTCACTGGGGGTATTCTTGCAAACAGTGGCATTGGCAAAGCGGGACTATCGGTTCTGTTGGCTTTGTTTGTGTTTGGCATCGCAAAAGCGGCGACTATGCCTTTCCATCGTTGGCTACCGGCTGCGATGGTTGCTCCCACACCCGTCAGTGCCTTGCTACACGCGGTTGCGGTGGTTAAAACTGGCGTGTTCAGTCTATTAAAGATAGTCACCTACATATTTGGAATCGATGTCATTAGTACATCAGGTGCCAATGACCTTCTGTTATTTGTTGCTGGATTTACGGTGGTGGTGGCTTCGGTGGTGGCCTTTACCAAAGATAATTTAAAAGCACGTTTAGCTTATTCAACTATCGGTCAATTGGCTTATATTGTGTTGGCCGCATTGCTCGCCACTGAAATGGCGGTCAGCGGTGGCGTTCTGCATATTGTGATGCATGCATTTGGCAAGATTACCTTATTCTTTTGTGCAGGCGCTATTTTGGTGGCTGCTCATCGCTCCAACATTTCTGAACTGGACGGTATTGGACGGGTGATGCCCTTGACGATGGCGGCGTTCTTCATCGGTTCACTCAGTATTATCGGTCTGCCGCCGGCCGGTGGCGTTTGGAGCAAACTGCTCATCGCTGGCGGATCGTTCGATACGCAAACATGGATTTGGGCAGGCGTGCTGATGCTCAGTACCGTGCTCAATATTGCGTATCTCATTCCGATCAGTTTGAGAGCATTTTTTCAGCCCTTTAAAGGCGATCCTGCGGAGTATTCGGAAGCACCGTTCCCCTCTTTGTGGGCGATTATGCTGACGTCCCTGTGTTGTGTGCTGTTGTTTTTCTTCCCAGCACCCATAACAGATTTGATCAACTTGATTCAGTGGCGGTGATGTGATGAAAGAACTTGATTCCGCAAAGAATGTAACGTTGATAGTTCGAGTGCTTATGGTGCTATGCGCTGTGTTATTCCTGGTCGATTTTTTGTATCACCGTCATAGCTATGTGCCCGGTGAAGGAATGTCCGGGTTCTATGCTTTTGTTGGTTTTCTAGCGTTTACGGGTGTTATCTTGGGGGCAAGAGCACTCAGATTGTTAATACGAAGAGATGAGTCATTCTATGCACCTAACTCGGTAGATGCCGAGGAGTACCCAGAGGAAGGGCTTGAGCGAATCGAGCACACAGAATCAACTAGGACGAACTCGTGAGTGTGTTAGCACCCCAATTTTTGTTTCTCTGGGCAGCGCTTCTACTGCCGCTGATGCCATTGCCATTGCGTAGAGTGGTGGTTCTGGGAACCCCCTTTGTCGCCTTTGTTTCTTTGTTGATGTTTGGCATCGGTGAACATGTGGCTGTTGAGGTGGTGGGATTTACCCTTGAATTCATGCGCATCGATGCCCTGTCGTTGCCATTTTCCATCATATTCTTGATAGCAGCATTTTTAGCGGCTCTATATGCCTGGCATGTCGATGATTTGATCCAGCAGCTCGCCACTTTAGTGTATGCCGGCGCCGCCTTAGGTGGTGTGATGGCTGGAGATTTGATCACTCTGTTTATATGGTGGGAGGCTACGGCGGTTGGCTCTGTCTTCCTGATCTGGGCGCGTCGTACGGAAGCTGCCTATGCCACCGGTATGCGTTATTTAATAGTGCAGGTGCTCTCTGGCGTGTTGGTGCTTGCTGGACTATTACTGCACTACTACGACACGGGTTCTATTGCGTTTGATCAACTTGGTTTGGTTAGTTTTGGGACTTGGTTGATCTTCATTGGGTTTGGGATCAAGTGTGCGTTCCCGCTACTTCACAACTGGCTACAGGATGCATACCCAGCGGCAACTGTGACCGGAACCGTCGTGTTGTCTGCCTTTACCACCAAAATGGCGGTATATGCTCTGGCTAGAGGTTATGCCGGAGAGGAGATACTGGTCTATATCGGGGCGGTGATGACTTTGTTTCCGATTTTCTTTGCGGAAATCGAAAATGATTTGCGCCGAGTGTTAGCTTACAGTTTGAATAACCAGCTTGGCTTCATGGTGGTTGGGATTGGTATTGGAACTGAATTGGCGTTAAATGGAACCGTGGCCCATGCGTTCTGCCACATCATATATAAAGCGTTGCTGTTTATGAGTGTGGGAGCTGTGTTGTATCGAACGGGTACATCAAAAGCATCAGAATTGGGTGGGTTGTATCGAACCATGCCTATCACCATGGTGTGTTGTTTGATTGGTGCTGCGTCGATTTCTGCGTTTCCACTGTTTAGCGGATTTATTGCGAAGTCGTTGATTCTCGATGGTGCGGCGAAGAACGGATATTACGTAGTTTGGTTTGCGTTGGTCGTGGCATCAGCGGGTGTGTTGAGCCATTCGGGTATCAAGATTCCATACTTTACTTTTTTTGCACACGATAGCGGGAAACGACCGGCAGAAGCACCGTTGCATATGCGCGTGGCCATGATTATCGCGGCCTTTCTGTGTGTGTTTTTGGGTGTGTTTCCAGGCACTCTCTATGCGTTGCTACCCTATGACGTATCTTATGAACCCTACACGACGAGTCATGTGTTGTCTCAATTGCAACTGCTGTTGTTTGCGCTACTGGCCTTCGTTTTCTTGATGAGAACCGGTATTCACCCACCTGAAATAAGAGCCACCAATATCGATACGGATTGGTTTTACCGAAAAGCTTTGCCACCGTTGTTGAAGCGCGTGGGCTCGGTTTTAAACCGTTTCATGCAGACTTTTCGAAGCCAAGCGGAAGCCACTATTGACTACACCACTCAGAATTTGGGCAGGCTGGCGCGCCCTGGTGGCCCGCTCGCACGCGGATGGAGTGTTAACAGCATGATCGGCATGGTGACCTTAATGATGCTGGTGGTGCTGGTCTTTAACCTGTTTTGACGACGCCTTGCTTTCGCCACCGATCTGTCGGTGTAGCGCAACGCCTGTAGTTTCTATTGTCGCACTCGTGGCTGAGATTGATCTAGCGATGTGGGACGAAGCTCTGGTGTTGAGCCATTCAATCCAATGCCATTGCCATCATCATTAAGATCGATATCACCTAAGTACAACAAATTATCCACCACCAGAAAGATGCTATAGGTGGTCTGGCCAATATTAACGAAGTTTGGTTCTTCCTCCGGTAGAGGCTCGCCATCAAATAATACGGATTCCAGGGTGGTATCGATAAAACTCGCGTTACCCAATCCTGTAGCCGCGGTACCCTCTGGGTAGACAACCGACGATTCAACTAAGACGGTCTCGATCAGATTGGAACAACCTGAATCTGAAAAGTATTGTACTTCTGATGTTGACAAGTTATCTGTGAACGTCAGTGTTTGCGTGGCATATTCAACGTCTGGTTCCTCTGGGTCAGATAGGACACAGTCCAGTCGCCATTCACCCAGAAGTGTTGCTGGGGCGCTGGCAATCTCTTCGTCAGAACCATCTGGCATGCTGGTGTCGCCTGAGCTGTCGTCATCGCTGCTGTCGCAGCCAACCAAACCAATTACGACAAAAAGCCAGACGGAAAAAACCTTTCTGGGGGTCATGTTCGTGTTCTCCTCGACTCAGAACTCTAGCACAGGGTAATGACTTCTCAGGTGATGGAACCCGTTCTGTCCGACAATATGTATTTTGACCACTGTTTGAGCGGTATTAGTACCAGTTTGAACGGACAGCGGAGCTTCTGAGGAACGTCGGAGTCCGCTTTTGTGGGCTTTGACACGGATCTGGGACCTTGGGTGTAAAAATTGTTGACCATGCTAAAGAACAGTCGGAAGCAGTCGACAATATGGATGGAAAATGAGAATCAGCTTCCAAGGACGCACTACAACAAATAAGGACATTTGTCATGTTAAAGCAAAAAGGCTTTACCCTCATTGAGATCGTCGGTGTTATGGCGGTTATTGCGATACTCGCCGCTATGGCCACCCCCCGAATATTCGATGCGATCGAGGACGCCAAAGCCACCTCCGTGGTTCAACAAGTTAATACTTTGAAAACGACGGTTGCCGATTTCTACTCGGATACCGGCCTATGGCCCAATCACATTCCATCTTATTCTGGTGATGGATATCACCAGTTGATGGTGAATGCGAACACCTCAGGAAATCCCTTATCCGGCTGGGATGGCCCATATTTGGATCAGGAGTTGACTAATCCTGTGTCCAACGGCGGCTACGTGCGTGTTCTGGCAACCAATCATGCCTCCTACGCCTGTGACCTCGATGGCAACGGTTCGCAAGATGGTCAGTTCATTATTTATCGACTGGATGGTGTCAGTGACGGCATCGCAGAGAAAATCAGTGAAAAGCTTGATAAAGATTCGTCCGTTACCACAGGTGATGGTGATTGGAAGAAAGCGGGACGTGTGAAGCGATATGCAGGTACTAGCACCAGCATTCTGTTGATTTGCTTAGCCCGCATCTAAAACGTCATGTCCGTCCCCAGTTCGAGGATAGAGGCTGAAGAGTCAGCTTCTGAGTCTGGTCGACAAAAACCGTTGGGAGAGCGATTTCTCGAAGCGGGATTGTTGACTGAATCTCAGCTTGATCTTGCGCTCCGCGAGCAGCGTCGTGTGGGCGGATTTCTGGGTGAAATCTTAGTTCAGCTCGGCTTTGTCAGTAGTGAGGCGATCACTGAGGTTCTGGCCAGTCAAAACGAAGTTGATGTATACGATGTACGCAATGCGCAAATTGATGCCAGCGTATTGGACCATATCAGCTATGAGACAGCCAAACGCCATTGCGTTATACCTGTAGCACTCAATGGGGATGTGCTGGTCGTAGCCTTTGCGGATTCCTTTGATGTTATCGCAATGGATCAGGTTGAACGTGAGTGTGGTCGTTTCATTACAGTGGTCACCGCTCCAGAATCGCACATTATCGAAGTCATAGAGCGAAGCTACACCCGCCGAAAGAGCATCAACGAAACCATTGAATCGGTGTTGTCTAGTGGTACCGAACACACCGCGGAAAGCGGTGATGATACTCCAATGGTCCGCTTGGTTGATCAGATACTGGGTGACGCCATTAAGCACAATGCCTCTGATATCCATTTTCATGCTGAAGAAAAAAATGTTCGCGTTCGGTTACGAGTGGATGGCGTTCTGCACGAAGAGGTGGTCATCCCCAAGCCATTACAAGCAGCGCTTATTGGCCGGGTCAAGCTCATTGGTGGTATGAATATCACTGAGAAACGAGTTCCACAGGATGGTCGTATACGATTCAACTTTGGAAGTTCTTACATTGACTTGCGGGTCTCCACATTGCCGACCAATCATGGTGAGAGCGTGGTTATGCGAGTGCTGGACTCAGGTTCCGTGCAGCTGTCGTTGGACCAACTGGGGTTCAGTGATACTGACCGAACTAGGTTCGAAAATGCCGTCAGCCGCTCCTATGGCATGGTGTTAGTCACCGGCCCGACAGGCAGTGGTAAAACCACCACGCTGTATACCGCACTGAGCACTATTGATTACGACACTCGCAGTGTGTTCACGTTAGAAGATCCCATCGAATATAGCCTGCCAGCGATCCGGCAGACTCAAATAAATGATGAAGTGGGTATGAATTTCGCGGCCGGCCTGCGCGCTTTGTTAAGACAAGACCCTGATGTGATTCTAGTGGGCGAAATTCGAGATCTTGAAACTGCCGAACTGGCTACACGAGCTGCATTAACCGGGCACACCGTGTTTTCCACGCTACACACCAACAGTGCGATAGGTGCGATTTCAAGGCTTATTGATATGGGAATCGATCGCTATTTAATCCCTTCCGCCCTTGTGGGTGTGGTTGGTCAAAGGCTATTACGACGGCTGTGCCCTGTGTGTAAAACACAGGAGACCGGTAGCCATTTAATCTTTGATGAACCGCGCTACCAACACAGTAAGTCCGATAACGATACTCAATGGGTGGCAGTGGGGTGTGAACAGTGTAATCACACGGGTTACAAAGGTCGATTAGCAGTGTACGAAGTGCTGATATTAGATGAGACGATGCATCACTGCATCCTCAATAGCCAGTCTGAGAGTGAGCTTCTGGAACTGGCCACTCGTAGCGGCATGACCACCCTGATTGAAGACGGTCTTAAAAAGGCGAACCAAGGACACACCACCGTTACTGAAGTATTGCGTGTGCTCAGATAGCCATGCCTCGCTACGCCTACAAAGCTGTTAATAAGAACTCTCAAACAGTTACAGGAGTGGTTGTAGCTGAGAACGAACTCAGTGTCGAGCAGCGACTGACATCCGAGGGACTGTATGTCATCAATCTGCAATCGGTGTCTGCGGAGAAATCCAATAAAACGAAAAAAATATCCCGTCGCGAACTTGTTGATCTGTTTAATGGTTTTGCAGCCTTGTTGGATGCTGGGGTGGATGTGTCAACCAGCCTCAGCATATTAGCTGAAGAGACCAAAAGAGAGGAACTAAAGAATGTTTTATCCGATCTTCGAATAAACATTGAATCAGGTGTGCCATTGGATGAAGCAATGGCCACGCATCCTAGTTTGTTTGCACCGGAAATCTGCAATCTGATTCGCGCCGGTTCCTATAGTGGTAATTTGGTGGAAGCGTGTACGGATGTCGCCGAGCATGTTGAATGGGTAGATCACTTGATGGCTGATGTGAAACAGGCAACGACCTACCCAGTGATTATTATCCTTGCCGTACTTGGCCTGATTTTACTGATGTTCTTATTTGTTGTGCCTCAATTTGCTGAGATCTTTGAGTCTCTGAATTTGGAATTGCCATTGGTGACAAAAGGCGTACTTGCCGTGGGTGCATTCACGGTTTCGTATTGGTGGCTAATCATTATCGGTGTAATTGCTCTTATTGTAGCGATAAGAGTGCTGCCAGGTATGTATGCTTCTGTGGGAATGATGGTGGACAGAGCAAAACTCAAAACCCCCTTGTTTGGATCTCTTATTCTTCAGCTTTGTCAGTCGAGATTTTCCCATAACTTGGCGCTGATGCTCAGGGCGGGGGTGCCGATTGTGGATGCCTTGCAGTTATTGGCCGGGGTAGTAGGAAATCGCGTTGTCGCGCAGGCCGTGCGGGAAGCCCGCTTTGCCGTGACTGAAGGTCGAACTATGTCCGATGGCTTATCCCGACACAGCCATGTGTTTACTCCCATGGTTATGCGCATGATTGTCATCGGTGAGGAGTCGGGAAAACTAGAACATTGTTTGAATAAAATATCGTTGCGGTTGGATTCTGAAATTCCGCGACAAATTAAACGATTGTTTGGTGTGTTAGAGCCACTGATCGTTCTGATACTCATCTCGATAGTTGGATTAATTGCCGCCGCTATATTTATGCCTCTGTTTAGCTTGATGGGGGGTATTTCTGGATGAGCAGATCTCAGCGAGGGTTTTCATTACTCGAGATGATTGCGGTGTTGGCCATTGCGTCCATTTTGGCAGGAGCGCTGGCACCCAGTCTTGTTCGAGGCATTAAAAAATCTTATGCCTCGGCCGAAGAGCAATCACTCCGCACTTTGTCCTCTTCTTTAAAAGAGTATGTGTTGGAACGCAAGCGAATCCCATCCTCTACCCTTAGTGACTGGAGTGGAAAGCTGGCAGAGATTTCAAGCGAAGCTCCGGGGAAGATCTCGCAGAACGAGCGCGGGTTTACTCGCATATTGGTGTTTGATCCAACCTTTTTAAGTTCGACTCCAGCGGTTTTCCCCGGGTTAACTCAGAGTCTAGGCCTAACGAATCAACCTCATTCTCCGCGCGCAATGTTCGTATCCGATCTCACACGTAACCTCACTGGTACTAATGTGAGTAGTAGTCAATTTGACGCTATATGGGCTCAGGCCAGCGGAGCACTGTATACGGAAAGTGATGATCTGAAGATTGAGAGGGTCAATTTCGCTCCGTTGTTTCATCGCGTTCTTCTAACTAACCAAAACACAACTGAGTCGGGGTATTCGCTTGAAAGTGGCCCTATAGCGCCAGTACCTGCAAAATCAGGCACGCTCGACGGTAGCGTAGAAAGGTTCATTATTAGTGAAACCAAGCTGGACTTATTCGAAGATCCGTTTTCAAGTGCCTCTTTGCAGACCTCAGATCTGGTCAATGGCAGTACCACCTATCGATATGAATTCAACGGTACGAGTTGGAATTGGACTAGACCATGATCGTCACGGAATATTCCATATCTTGGCTCTATGGTGAATTTAAAATTGCTCGCTACAAGCGCGGTAGGATGGTGGATCAATTTACGGCCGACCAACTGGTAGAGTCGCCCACCGATTTTGTCAATGCACTCCGGGAAGCGCGCACGGTAATTGGAATAAAGCGAAAAGGCAAGGTTGCCATCGTGCACGAGCACGATTTGCATACTCACTCTTATATGGAAATCCCCTACATGCGTAAGCGGGATTTGGAGAAGTATTTACAAAGAAAAGTGGCTCAGGAGTCGGGTATTGGTAGTGAGCTAGCGTGGTGTTATCACGAAGCTAAGCACGCTGATGGCAATGAGGGCGTATTGCTCCACATGGTGCCAAAGAGTATTGTCGATACGACGGTTGTGACATGCATGGCCATGGGGTTGACCCCAAAGCGCTATGTGCCACTAACTGAAATTGTTAGTCACTATATCCCCAAGCTCAATATCAAGGATGAAGAGATAGCCTTGGTCGTAGCGTTGTTTCATGAAAGAGCGGAGCTTATCGTATGTTTAGGTGATGGTGAGGCCCTGTTTGTCAGAGAACTGAGTTTTGGTACGAGCAATCGATTGCAGGACCGATTGTCAATGGACATTAATCGCACCGTCAGGTACACAAAACAACAGACGGGAAAAACTATTACCGACGTATGGATCGTGGGTGAGCGGCCCGACGATGTAATGAGTGCTTTGGGCGATGTCACTGACCTGAGAATACATCTAGATAAAAACTCAGAGGATGAAAATTTCTGGCTCGATCAAGCAGCCAGAATGCCAGGTAGGTTATCTGCTAATTTCGTCTCTATTTTTACACAGAAAAATATCACCAAGGAGAGCGTAAAACGGGTAGGGGTCTGGTTCACACTCGCGTTAATGGTCTCAGCGTCAGTCGTGACAGCCTCCATGACCAAAAAAGCCAGAGAATTCGATTCCAGTTTGCAACACGCTCGGGCAGAGAATGAGTTTTTGGTCACCGAAACTGAGCAGCTAGAGTTGCGGATGACACTCTCTGAGCAGAAACTGAATCGACTGATCAATTTGCAATCAAACAGTTTAAATATGCCTAGCATATTTTTACTGCATCTGAGTCGCCTGACGCCACCGCAGTTGGTGCTTAAAGATGTTGAGGTGTTGAGTGACAACGGGGGTTGGTCTGTGGCTATACGCGGAGATGTTAACCAAAGTGCTGAATACGTTTCAGATACTCTGGATCAATTCGAAACATCACTTCAAGATTCACCATGGAACATGAATGTTTCCAAGAGTTGGAAGGTGTCTTGGTATCAGCAGTTCAAAAATGGCATTTTACGCAATGGGAAAAAGGCGCATTTTGAAATCGAAGGGCGTTTGCAATGAACCAGATTCAGACAGAGGAGTTGGTTCCTGATCAAAATTTCGACGTTGATGTCGAGACCATGCAATTGCTGGAAGAAGACTTGAACGCCATACAAGGTGTTCGATCTTTTAAATCTCCACTGCTTTTAATAGTGGAAGATTTAGCTAATAAAGTGTTCGTCAATAAATTTACAACAAGTATTGTTGTGGCTGTGATGCTCTCCTGTTTAGCACAACTGGTCTGGAACGCCTACTTTAGAATCCCGGACGATTCTGAACTCAGCAACCTATTAACAGAGAATGAAGAGCTCATTGAATTAAAGGAATATCTGAAATCTCAGGTAGTGGCGTTTGACCAAATAGACCTCGAAGAACAGTTGGAAGTTGAGAGCTCTAGAGTGTTCGCCGGGTTCCCTATGATTGCCACTTGGATTAATGAACTGGTCAGTCAGGCTGAACAGCATTCAATGGATATGACTTACCGAATAGAGACGCCAAAGCCAGCGCAAATAGAGGGTGTTCTTGAGGTGCCAGTAGTGCTGGAGTTTTCGGCCCAGTCGGGTGCGAAGCGTGGAGTGTTTGAAAGCTCGATGAAACTATTAAGCATTATGCTAGCGGATCGATGGCATTTGGATATTGCCTCAACCGTGGCAAAAGGGGATTCGCAAGGACTCTCTAGACTAGCGATAACCATAAAACTTTGGGTAATAGATAACGAAGGCTTTACCAATCAAGAACAGGGACGTGTGCCGACGGTGATCTACGAGACGGAACTCAATGAAGAAATTATTCAATAACCCGAAATTCGTCATAGGGCTGAGTATTGCTGCTTTTTGCTATCTGGCTTACTCAATCGTGATGCCTTTTCTTAGCTCTAACGCGGTTGAGCATTCTGATGATGAGTTCGCGCAATCCATAGACATTATTGATTCTGTTCAAAATGACATTAATTCGACCGTTGATTTGTCTACATACAGGCGTGTGGACCGAGAGAAAATTGACTGGTTGAACCAACCGGATCGTGATCCGTTTAATACAGAGGTTGTGTTAGTAGAAGAATCTACATCCTCATCGACTGTTGTCGATAAACCGACAACGAATCGTTCAGGCACAGCGTCTATCGAGAAAGATATTCCTCTGCCCAAATTGAGCGCATTGTTTCATAGGCCAAATCAGTCTTTAGCAGTGTTAGATGGACTATTACTCAAAGCTGGTGGGAGCGTGTCGGGGTTTAAGGTGAAATCTATTGACAAATACGAAGTTGTCGTTGAGCGAGCTGGAAAACGGTACGTACTAGTACCTGATCGTGGATCATAGGTGAGAGATATGGATGTCAAAACACTTGTAATAGTTAGCTTTGTCGCGACTTTGTCAGGCTGTGTGTCGCCGGCGGATAAATCAAGCGAACCCGAAGAATTTCCTCGCTTCCAGCATACTTCTGGCAATACGAATGATGGACTGTTAACTCCGCCAGAACCGATGAAATTAGGGCTGACCAAACGCTTACCGTTGCCGGAGCCAGTTGCGTTAATCTCTGATTCAGAAAATGAAAGGCTGTACAGTTTCGCGATTTCCAATATGGACATTAAAGAGGCGTTACGGATGTTTGCCCGTGCATACGAACTGAACATTGTGGTAGATGACGATGTGCAGGGTGTCTTGGATGTAGAGTTTCATGATCTGCCGCTAACGCAGGCGGTTCCGCTCATGTTAGGTAGTGGTGGCTACTACTGGACCACTGAAGACGGAATCATAAGAATTCGCTCGCAAGAGACCCGACAATTTACCGTCGATTATTTGCGGTTGATTCGCACCGGTGCCGGGAATAGCTCAGCCAAGGTAAGTTCTGCGAGTGGGGCTGCCGACAGTGGCGATGCGGCAGGTGGTGATGAATCAGGATCGGTCACTATTGGCCACACAGATGAAGTGCACTTTTGGGAGGAGTTAGAGGCGCAGATCAATGCGCTAATCAGCGACAAGGGTGAGGTGGTGGTCAACCGCCTGTCAGGGACCATTGCGGTCACCGATCAACATGCTCATGTACAGAAGATCGGTGATTATCTCGATACGATTCAACGAGCTATCCACCGCCAAGTCGAAATTCAAGTGAGTATCATTGAAATATCTCTGTCGAACAACCAGGCTCTGGGGGTTAACTGGTCTCGTATCGCCAGTGCTCTGGATACCACAGATGCCGTCAACTTAGATATTAACGGACAAGTTGGCACTCCTGCGGGTGGTTTCAACGCGCTTGGAGAAGTGTTCAGTTTAGGTTACACCGATAGCAACTCGAACCGGGAAGTCACCGCATTAGTGTCGGCGTTGGAAGAACAGGGCGATGTGCAGGTTGTATCACAACCTCATATTCGTACCATTAACAATCAAACATCGCTGATAAAGGTGGGCACTGACCGAACCTTTTTCCGCCGAGAACAGTCTACTGACTCAACATCTGCTGGTTCGATCACTACGTCATCCGATGTAGCGCAAGTGGTAACAGAAGGTGTGGTGTTATCCATCACCCCGCAAATTTCCTCCTCTGGGCATGTATTAATGGATATATCACCGGTGGTGACACGCGTCTCGAGTGTCTCGACAGTTGAGGACGATTCTGGGGCGATCCGATCTTCAGCACCCAACCTCGATGTCGCACAAGTAACCTCGCTGGTCCGGGCGCGCAGCGGTGAAACTGTGGTTATTGGTGGGCTGATTCAAACACAGGAAAGCGATACGCAGCGCCAAGTGCCTGGAACGGGTTGGTTAGGTCCTTTAAAGAATCTGGCGGGTGGCACTTATAAGGTGGACATTAAAAAAGAACTCATCATGGTAATGACTCCGGTCATTGTGGCAGCGGAATAGGAGAATTAGCATGGACGTAGTAAAAGGTTCTTTGTTGGGTTCGCTAGCTTTGTCGATTGTTTCGATAAATTTGGCGCAGGCCAACCTTATAAAATCTGATCCATCGGGTCCAGCCAATAACGCGTTGCAACCGTTGATGATGGAGACCAAAAGTGACGATCAATCTCTGGCATCACCGAACAATCAACGCAGGGTAAGCAAAGATCAACCTTCATTGATTCGATTAGCCGGCGGACCATTGGACCCTATGGCGGGAGTGACATTGTCCCGACTTGAAATAGACACTCGCGCTCATCCAAGGGAAAAAATCAATGCACCTTCCGCTTTGGAACAAGGCGGTAAGCCGAGCAAAGCGGCGAAACTGGTGGATGGGGACAAACAAAAAGATGTTGTCGTTGCGACTGACGCTCTATCTGTAAAACCCACTGAAGCACCGGAAAAATCGGCACAGGTTGATGCTGTTTTGAAGTCTTTGTCGCAAGATAAATTGTCGGCACCCGTTACTGCTAATGTCTTGGTTGAATCAAATACAGGAGTCAAGAAAGCGAACACCAATGAACGACTGACACCTGCGGTTGCAGAGATTCCGGAGAAACGAGAGCGGACACCGCTGAGTGTTCAAGCGGCGAAATTCTCCGAGTTAAAACGTGGGCTTCAGTCACCTGGAGGTTTATCCTATTTGCCAGACTTACAAGCATTCGTAAAACAATATCCGGAACACAATTTAGCGCGGTTGTGGCTGGTCAAGTCGCAAATCGAGGCAGGCCACTTGTCCGCTGCTGCGGATACCATTGGTAAGCCAGGACAATGGCGGGAATCTGATTGGCAAGTGGGATTTTGGAAAGCGCGGGTGCTACTACTTTTAGGAGATAGTGACTCGGCAAGAATGACCATGGAACGTGCGTTAACCCAAGGTTCTGAGAGTGCAGATTTATGGGTACAACAAGCAGTCCTTGAGCAGGAGGCCAATAACCACAGTGTGGCTGTACAGCTTCTTAGAATAGCGCTTGAAGTGGACCCTGATCATGCCCACGCACAGCTGAATCTCGGTTACAGTTTGGAGCATCTTGCAAAACCTGCCGATGCATTAAAGGCCTATCAACAATATATTGCGAATAGCCGAGCCGGCTTTTCTTCCATGCGCTTGGATGTGCTAAAGCGTATTGAATTGTTGGCCAACTTTGCCGCTGGAATCGCGCAAGAGCAGCTGGCAGAAGATAAGGCGGTCAAAACGGCGGGAACTGAGCCCAGCCAAGCCGACTGACCTCATCACGTTCGCCCAACACAACGCAAACAGTGATTGATCGGGAGCAAAAGATCACAGGCTCTTTGCGTATTTTCCGCTGACTGGCCACAGCACGTTACCTGCTCTACCACTGTCGATGGGGTCGTGGTGTAGGAAAGTAGGGTTAACTAACAGTCGATTAGATTAGTTTGGCAGTTGTTTGGCCTGCTTTGCTAACTCGGTTATCGCCGACCAATCGTTATCGTTGACTAATTCAGCAGGTGCTACCCAAGAGCCACCGACACAGGCAACATTGGGCAATGCCAGATAGTCGTTGGCGGTGTCAATATTGATACCCCCGGTGGGGCAAAACAGAGCCTCTTTAAAGGGACCGGCAAACGCCTTGAGCATCGCTGCACCACCGGCTTGCTTGGCGGGAAAAAATTTTAATTCCGTGTATCCGTCTTCGGCGGCCTGCATAATTTCAGAACCTGAGCTTACTCCGGGTAATAAAGGCAGATTCATGGCCTTGGCGGTCTTACCCATGGAGGACGTATACCCGGGACTCACCGCAAATTGCGCACCGGCCTTTTGTGATCGTTCCAAATCGGCGGTGTTCATCGCGGTGCCAACGCCCACAATGGCTCCATTGACTTCTTGCATCGCTATCATGGCCTCCATCGCGATATCGGTGCGAAGGGTGACTTCCAGAACCTTCAAGCCGCCTTCCACTAATGCTTGTGCAAGAGGTTGAGCATGCCTTAGCTCATGGACCACAATGACAGGAATAACAGGCGCCATGTACATGAGGGATTTGGTATCAGTCATGATCATGTTCCATAGACGCTGATCGCGCCGGTTTCGGCACTGCTTACTTGATCGCGAAATGCACCAAACAACTCGCGACCGGTATTTTCAATATTGGCAGACAGGTCGCACAGATCTGATTCGCGACGTTTCCACTCTTGTTCATCCACTAGAGCATTGAGCTCACCAGAGTTGGCATCAAGTTTTATCGTATCTCCGGTTCTGACTTTCGCCAATGGGCCATCCAACGAACACTCTGGTGATACATGAATCGCAGCGGGAACCTTGCCTGATGCACCAGACATGCGGCCATCAGTGACAAGCGCGACTTTAAAGCCTTTGTCCAGAAGTACTCCCAACAAAGGGGTTAATTTATGCAGTTCAGGCATGCCATTAGCTCGAGGTCCCTGAAAACTAACGACAGCGATAAAATCACGCTCCAGCTCGCCGTTGTCAAAGGCTGTGTGCAGGGCTGTTTGCGAGTGAAACACAAGAGCTGGAGCTTCAATCACGCGGTTTTCTGGTTTAACTGCCGAGGTTTTAATCACCGCTCGCCCCAAGTTACCGCTTAATAGTTTCATTCCGCCGTCTGCTTGAAACGGTGATTGAACAGTTGCGATGATTTCAGCGTCGAGAGATTGGCTGGGCGCATCGCGCCATTGAAGTTCGCCGTCGTTTAACCAAGGCTCTTGAGTATAGGGGCGCAAACCTTCGCCTTCTGCGACTGTTGTGACATCTTCGTGAAGTAATCCGGCGTCGAGTAGCTCGCACATAACTAATCCCAAGCCACCGGCTGCATGAAATTGATTTACATCAGCCTGTCCACTTGGGTAGACATGTGTCAGTAGAGGAATAACATCGCTAAGATTGTCAAAATCTGTCCAATCAATGATGATGCCCGCCGCTCGAGCGATGGCCACCAAATGCAAGGTGTGATTGGTGGAGCCACCGGTGGCTAATAGTCCAATGATGCCGTTAACGATGGCTTTTTCATCAATAACGTGACCACAGGGGGTGTAATTTCCCGACTTTTCTGTGAGGTTTAGGGCCCGAACAGCCGCCGCTTGGGTGAGTGAGTCGCGCAACGGTGTATTGGGATTGATAAAGGCTGCACCAGGTAAATGGAGCCCCATGAATTCCATCAGCATCTGATTACTATTCGCCGTGCCGTAAAATGTACAGGTGCCAGGACCATGGTAAGAAGCGCTCTCCGACTCCAGCAGTTCCTCACGAGTAGCATCACCTGTGGCGAACCGTTGCCGTGTGCGGGCCTTGTCTTTATTAGGTAAGCCGGTGGTCATTGGGCCTGCCGGGATAAACACCGCAGGAAGATGACCGAAGCTCAAGGCACCCATTAAGAGTCCTGGAACGATTTTGTCACACACACCGAGATAGACGCCGGCGTCGAACATATTGTGGGACATAGCGATGGCAGTTGACATCGCGATAACGTCTCGACTAAACAGAGAGAGCTCCATGCCGGCTTGTCCCTGGGTGACACCGTCACACATCGCTGGCGTACCGCCCGCAAATTGTGCCGTGGCACCTTGGGTTCTTACGGCATCCTTGATGAGCTGGGGAAAGCGTTCGAAGGGCTGATGTGCCGAAAGCATTTCGTTGTAAGCCGATACGATTCCAACATTGGGTTGCTTTTCTGCATGCAAAATAAGCTTGTCATCCGATGGGGAGGCGGCCACCGCATGGGCGATATTCGTGCAAGAGAGTGTGGTTCTACCGGGCTTATCTTGCCGTTGTGACTCGAGCCGACTGAGATAGTGCGTTCGAGTGGCGCCGCTGCGTTCGATTATGCGGCTGGTTACACGGTGTATCGTGTCATTCAACAAAGTCATGTGCCCCGCGTTTATGGAATCACGTAGTAAAGTTACCTAATTATGGCATAGTGGCCTCGGACATACGGACAATACACTTTAGACGATGAATACCACCACCAATGAAACCGTTGACCCCTTCGATTTTGTCTTGTTTGGGGGTACGGGTGATCTGTCAGTACGAAAGCTATTGCCAGCCCTGTATTTTCGATTCCTGGAAGGGCAATTACCCAGTGAAGGCCGAATCATCGCGGCCGCCCGGTCAACTTACACATCCGAACAATTTCGGGACTGGATAAATGTCGAAGTGCGTAATCACATTGACACAGCCGATCTGGACGAAGAGGTTTGGCAACAGTTTTTGCAGATGGTTGATTACCTTGCGGTTGATTTGACCGATGCTGCAAGCTATCAGGCATTGGGTAAATTGCTGGATGACAACGACGATCGAATTCGGGTTTTCTATCTGTCGGTAGCCCCCAGTTTATTCATTCCAATCTGCCCAGGGGTGCACCAGGCTGGCCTCATTACCGAAAAGAGCCGTGTTGCTCTGGAAAAACCGTTAGGGCGTGACCAAGCCTCAGCCGATGAAATTAATGACAATCTGGCCGAGGTTTTCAAAGAATCTCAAATATTTCGAATCGATCATTACCTTGGCAAGGAAACCGTGCAAAATTTAATGGCACTGCGCTTCGGAAATGCGTTGTTTGAACCGCTTTGGCGCAGTGAACGCATCGCTGATGTACAGATAACGATTGCAGAAAATTTAGGTGTTGAAGGTCGTGGGAAGTTTTATGACCAAACCGGGGCCCTGCGCGACATGGTGCAAAACCATTTACTACAGCTGCTCGTCATACTCACGATGGAGCCGCCTGTAAGCATCGATCCGGATGCGGTCAGAGATGAAAAAATCAAGGTGTTGAGAGCTCTAAAACCACTTGTCGGTGGTGATGTGTTGGAACGGACCGTTCGTGGACAATACAAGGCTGGTGCCTATTCGGAGGGTCAAGTGCCTGGGTATCTGGACAACGACGATATTCCCAACGACAGCTTGACCGAAACCTTTGTGGCGATTCACGCTGAAATCGCATCCTGGCGATGGGAAGGTGTGCCTTTCTTTTTGCGCACCGGCAAGCGCATGGAAAGTAAAAGTACAGAAATTATTATCAACTTCAAAAAGGTGCCCCATTCCATCTTTGATACCGAGGATGGTTTTTCAACTCCGAATCAGCTCGTGATTCGCTTACAGCCCGAGGAAAGTATTCGGTTGCGAATATACGTCAAAGCACATGGTGATGATTTCTCATTGACACCGGTTCATTTGAATCTGGATTTCAATGACGTGTTTCAGAAACGTCGCATGATCGCGTACGAGCGATTGTGTGTGGATGTTATTCGAGGCAATCCCACGTTGTTTATGCGGCGCGATGAAGTCTCTGCTGCCTGGGCCTGGATAGATCCCATACTGGAGGCCTGGCAAAAACACTCGGTTGAACCAAAAGCCTATACCGCTGGAACATGGGGGCCATCGGCCGCAAACTCATTAATTGGAAATGCGGGCGGGAAGTGGTACGAAGAATGATCAAGCCTGTTTGGGTAACAGAATCAGATAGTTTAGCGTTAGCAGATAAGCTCGCCGATGACGTGGCAGCACACCTGCAACATTCAATTGAAATAAATGATGCAGCGTCACTGGTGGTCTCTGGTGGGAGTACGCCGTTGCCTTTTTTTAAAGCGCTCTCGCACCAAGCGCTGCGCTGGGGAAAGGTCAAAGTGACGCTGGCTGATGAGCGTTGGGTACCCTATGCTAGTGACGACAGCAACGAGCGCTTCGTTAGGGAAAACCTTCTCGTGGATCAGGCGAGTGATGCTCGGTTCCAAAGTTTGTATGTCGATGGCGCAGAACCCGAAGAAGCGTTGCCAAAACTCGAAGCTGGTTTATCGACGGTTGCGCGCCCGTTTTCGGTGGTGATTTTGGGTATGGGAGGCGATGGCCACACGGCCTCACTGTTTCCAGAAGCTGCAGAACTTGATGATGCGATGGCACTGGATGGCACAGCGTCTCTGGCGGTGATGAGACCGTCCAGTGTCTCCCAGACTCGCATAACCCTCACCCGGCCAGCCCTCCTGGACACCGAGCATCTGATCGTTCACATCACGGGTGACAAAAAACGATCACTATTGGAAGACGTGCTCGTCGCAGTCGCGAACGATTGTGGCGGAGACTATCTGCCCATCGGTCGTTTTTTTGAGGATAACAATCGGCCGGTAACGGTATACTGGAGTCCTTAGGCTTAGTACATAGAGAGACATGCTTGCCAAAATAAAATCTGCTCGTGACGGGTTGCGCAAGTCGGAACAAAAGGTTGCTGATGTCATCATCGCGGATCCGGATGCCAGCATGAATTCGTCGATTCAGACCATTGCTGCAAAAGCTGAAGTGAGTGAACCGACGGTGATCCGCTTTTGTCGTGCCTTGGACTGCGTCGGATTTCAACAATTTAAACTACGCTTGGCGCAGGATCTGGCTAGTCGAGGTACGTTTTTCTATCGCGATGTTACGCCGCAAGATAGCAGTAAGGAACTGGCGACAAAGCTAATCGATGGCGCCATTGCATCGATGGTGCATGTTCGCAATCAATTCAATCATGTGGCTTTGGATAAGGCGATATCGTTGTACGAACAGTGCAATCGAGTGGAGTTCTACGGATCAGGTGGTTCTGCCATAGTGGCCGAAGATGCTCAGCTGAAGTTTTTTCGCCTTGGTAAACCTGCGATAGCCTACAACGACCCGCACATCCAAGATTCCTCAGCCGCCCTGCTTGATGACAAGGCACTGGTCATCGCCATTTCCCATTCGGGTCGCAGTAGCGATATCCTGAATACCGTTAAAATTGCTAAACAGGCACGCGCACACCTGATTACCGTCACGGCCACAAAATCTCCTTTAGCGGAAATCAGCGATGTCAATTTAAGCGTGGATGTTGCCGAAGACAGCGATATTTTTTCTCCGGTCAAATCGCGATTAGCGCAAATGGCCGTACTCGATATATTGGCGGTGGGTGTCGCCGTGAGAGGAGGGGAATCCATGCTTCAGCAACTGGCCAAGGCGCGGCGAGCCATCGACTCACGCTTTGTCAAAGATGCCTGACGTTAATAATGTCGCATCCGTTGTGAACCCCACCTCACTGGTTAGGTACACAGCCTCGGTATTGATCATTGCAAAAACTTGATCGATCAAGTTTGGTTCTATTGATCCAGGCTCGCAATGGCCCCGTAGGCAGACACGGTTCGTGGATCAGCCAGAACTCGGGCACGGGCGAACAATTCATCGCGCTCTTCCAACCGGAATACAGCGGCACCAATGGAACTGATATCCACACTTAGAGGATCGTCGAACGTTTCGGTGTCAGAAACCTGAATTTCATAGCCTTGAGCGATGTCGACGGGATCCACCACACTAACCACATATTCATTGCCCTGACGCTCAATGCTGGTGTTTACAGAAGGTAGAGACGCATCAATGGCCGCAACGCTTATTCGGCTAGACGTAATATTGCCCTTGATTCCGTTTTCATCGATTGCTCTAACCCTTACGAAGTAGTCCCCCGGGGCGATACCATCGCTCACAATAATGCCGTTGGCGTCACTTTCAAAAGTACTGATGACCTCGCTACCTTGCTCGTCACGTGTGATCGTGGCTGCGTACTGGTTGACCGCTGTTAATTCCCACCAGCGCACAGGGTCACCTGGCGCTGCCCGGCTGGGAATATAACGATAGACCGGCCCTGGCAACAGAGGTATGGGCTGCGCAGGAGGCTGGCCTGCATTTGCCACAGAACCAAAACCTTCGGGTAGTGCCACTTGCTCCCCTTCTGCGCTCAAGCTGACTTCACCTTCAGTCACGCCCACGACCATTTTGTCGACGTTGGCTGAGAAGTCTAATGAGGTGCCTCTGACCGCAGCAGATGCAAATGGGGTGGTAATTCGGAAGTCGGTAGATTGATTATCGGACGATTCGACATCGCTGGAAATTTCTCCGACATCAGCTTGCACTTCAATCAGACATTGATCATCGTCCGCTAAGCAATGAAGACGAACCAACTTCGCCGCTGAATTGGGTTGTAGATTGACCACTGAACCGGATTCAAACACCAACGATACAAAACCATTGGTACCTGTCACCAACGTGTCGTTTAAATAGATTCGATCATCCACGGATAATTCAGACCCATCGCGGGTGACATCCCCTTTGGAGAAAGCCACTCGGGCGAATTCAGGCCGTACTGGAACGATTAAAGGAATTCTGAGCGTTTGGCCCGCGGTAAGCTGTGCGGATTCCATCAGGCCATTAAACTCAGCCAAATGCCAAGCGAGGCCGCTTTTGCCAAATTCGCGCTGAGCGATTGATCGCAGGGTGTCTCCCGCTTCGACCACAATATCCCGGCTGATAATTTGGCCAGCGGTGCTCTGATCATCGGTGTTTTGGGCCAGCACTGTGGACGGCGTGCCAACCGATGCGATCAAGGCCATGATCGCTGCCCAACTCCGAATAGTAATACGAATGGTATTCATAGTACAAAGCATAGCGGCTGAAATCCCGATCTAAACAACTTAGAGCGCAAAAGATCGCAAACTAAAATGTAAATTAGCGTTAACTCAGTGACTTTAGACGAGTTAGCCGCAACATGTTGGTAGTTCCACGACGACCAAACGGCATTCCTGCTGTAATTGCAATAATTTCGCCCATTTCGCCAAAACCTTCTCTTAAGGTAATGCGTATTGCATTGTTTACCATTTGATCAACACTGTGCATTTCTTCCGTGAGCACCGCATGTACCCCCCAAACCAATGCCAGGCGACGAGCGGTTTCTCGGTGGGGTGTGCAACCAATTAACGGGGCTTCCGGACGCTCGCGCGCGGCTCTAAAACTGCTAAAACCCGATTCTGTGTAGGTGAACGTCGCTGCTAAGTTCAGCACGTTGGCCATATGTCGCAGTGAGGAACTGATGGCGTCAGCCGCTGTATCTCCCGGTGGTGGTAAAGCCGCATCAATCGTCTTTCGGTAGTAAGGATCGCGCTCTACTTCGATAAGAATTCTATCCATAGCGGTAACCGCTTCAATCGGGTAGGCGCCGGCGGCTGTTTCGGCAGAGAGCATCACAGCATCAGCACCGTCATAGACAGCGGTGGCAACATCCGATGATTCAGCCCGAGTGGGGACCGGAGATTGGATCATCGATTCAAGCATCTGTGTCGCAACGATCACCGGTTTGCCTGCTTGGCGGGCGCGGCGGACAAGTTGTTTTTGCATGACGGGTACTTTTTCCTGAGGCATCTCAACGCCCAGGTCACCGCGTGCCACCATGATGCCATCGCTCAGCTGGACTATGCCATCCAAATGCTCGATGGCGGAAGGCCGCTCCATTTTTGCCATGATTGCTGCCCGGCCATCAACCAGGGTGCGAAGTTCTACCATGTCATCCGGCCGCTGGACAAAGGAAATGGCGACCCAATCCACACCGATGCTTAAGGCAAATTCCAGATCCTCACGGTCTTTTTGGGTTAACGGAGAAATAGGTAGGTACAAATCGGGTACGTTCACTCCT
Source organism: Gammaproteobacteria bacterium (assembly GCA_019634245.1). The sequence continues at coordinate 16,652 of JAHQVR010000336.1, read as the reverse complement.
TTGTTATTGCTAATCTCACCTCCTACCATGACTTCAGTGAACGCGTAGTCATTGCCAAACTCCTTCACCTGAAGTCGAATTTTCCCGTCATTCACGAGTATTTGCGCACCTACGCTCAGCGCTTCAAAAATTTCCGGATGTGGGAGTTGTATGCGTGTGGCGTCGCCGGGTGTTGCATCTCGATCGAGTCGGAACGTTTGCCCAACCTCTAGCTGCTCGCGGTTGTTTTTGAAGGTGCCGACTCGCAGTTTAGGACCCTGTAAGTCAGCCAGTACACCGATAGGACGGTCTCTAGTCTCCTCGATTTCTCGTATGATTTTGATGACACGTTCATGATCTTCATGGCTGCCATGGCTGAAATTCAATCGGAATACATCGATTCCGGAGTCGAAAAGCTTGGTTATCACCTCGGCGGTATTGCTGGAGGGGCCCAGTGTGGCGATGATTTTGGCGTATCGACGACGTCGCATGCGGCATTGGTCCTTAACGAATTTAGATTAAGAGCGTCAGTGTAGCTTGGTATTGCGTTAATCTTGATGTCACAGGAGCGAATAACTGATGTCCACGACCTCAAATCAGATTGAATCTGCGCATTCTAGTTCAGAAAATGCTGAACTTGACCCGCAATCCCGGCGAAAGCGGTGTATTGCAGGGTTGAGTCAGTTTTTACCCCAGGAGTGCATATTGTCGACCATAGAGGAGCTCAAGCCCTATGAGTCTGACGGTTTAACCTTGTTTAAAACCGTGCCGCTGGCGGTGGTGCTTCCAAACACTATCGAGCAAATCCAACTCATCATGCGTTGGGCATCGGCCGAAAAAATTCCGGTTGTGGCCCGCGGCGCAGGTACTGGCTTGTCAGGTGGGGCTCTACCGCATTCGGAAGGCATCATTCTTGGGTTAGCCAAATTCTCATCCATATTGGAATTGGATCCTGTGAACGGTTTCGCCCGAGTACAGCCGGGTGTGCGAAATCTGGCGATTTCCGATGCTGCTCGTCCGCACGGTTTGTATTACGCACCCGATCCATCCTCCCAAATCGCGTGCACCATTGGTGGCAATGTGGCGGAAAACTCGGGGGGAGTGCATTGCCTTAAATACGGATTGACCGTCCACAATGTTCTTTCGGTGACTGTTGTGACTGTGGATGGAGACTTGTTAACCATCGGTTCTCAAGGCTTAGATTCGGCGGGCTACGATTTACTTGCACTGCTTAACGGATCAGAAGGCATGCTGGCGATCACTGTGGAAGTCACCGTAAAGCTCTTGCCGGTGCCACCTTCTGCGAAGTTGGTCATGGCTGCGTTCGAGACGGTCGAAGATGCAGGAGCCGCGGTAGGCAAGGTCATCGCAGAAGGGGTCATACCCGCCGGTTTGGAACTGATGGATAGCCCGGCGATTAAAGCGGCTGAAGCATTTGCTCAGTGTGGATACCCGACGGATGCTGCTGCGCTTTTACTGTGTGAACTCGACGGGCTCGAAGAGGAAGTTGAATCGCAAATCGCCATTGTGTCCACCGTTTTCGATCAGTGCCATGCAACCACTCAATATGTTGCCCAGGATGAAGAGGAGCGATTGAAACTTTGGAAAGGACGGAAATCAGCCTTTCCTGCGGTTGGCCGTCTGTCCCCTGATTACTATTGTATCGATGGCACTATTCCCAGAAGACATTTACCCGATGTATTGAAACGTATGGATGAATTGTCCACCGAATATGATTTAAAAATCGCCAATGTGTTCCACGCTGGAGACGGAAACCTACACCCGTTGATCATGTACGACGCCAACATACCCGGTGAAATAGAACGAACAGAAAAGCTCGGCAGTCAGATATTGCAACTGTGTGTCGAAGTCGGTGGCACGGTGACCGGTGAGCACGGAGTTGGTGTGGAAAAAATAAACGAAATGTGCGTACAGTTCAGTGAGGATACGTTGACGCAATTTCACAGTGTTAAAGCGGCGTTCGATCCAGAAGGTTTACTCAATCCGGGTAAAGCGGTGCCCACGCTGCAACGTTGCGCTGAGTTTGGCGCAATGCATGTGCATCACGGAGAACTTCCCCACAGCGACCTGGAGCGATTTTAAATCGTGAGTGTAGAGGAGATTGTTGAAGCGGTAAGAGTAGCTGCTTCTTCCAAAACACCATTGGCGATTACCGGTGGTGGCAGTAAAGCGCATCTGGGGGATGCTGTCGAAGGGCGTGCGCTCACTATGGACTCGTACAATGGTGTGATCAGTTATGAGCCCACCGAGCTAGTCGTTACTGTCCGTTCGGGTACGTCTATGGATTCGCTCACTCAAACACTTAGCGGAGAGGGCCAGTGTTTGCCCTTTGAACCACCCCTTCTCAAAGGCAGCACTATTGGTGGCGTGTTGGCTTGTGGATTGTCTGGGCCAGCGCGGCCGTTCACCGGCTCAGCCCGTGATTACGTACTTGGGATGCGTCTTATCAATGGCCAAGCGGAAGACCTTAGTTTTGGTGGCGAGGTGATGAAAAATGTGGCTGGCTACGATGTCGCACGATTGCAGGTGGGTGCTTATGGAACGCTGGGCGTTCTGCTAGAAACCAGTTTGAAAGTTTTGCCGATTCCCGAAGCAACTCTGACCGTGCAGCGTGAGGCCAGTTCGACCGATTCTTTGGCTGAGCTCATAGAGTTGAGTCGGCAACCCTGGCCGATCACTGGTTTGTTTCGTCAAGACAAGGTCGATACGATTCGCTTGTCTGGAAGTGAATCCGCGGTGCGATCTGCCGCGAAATCCATCGGCGGTCAAAGCATTGAAGGCGGCGACGAGCTATGGGCTGAGTTGCGCGATCAATCGAGTGAGTTTTTTACCCACAGTAGCGAATCGCTTTGGCGACTATCCGTACCTGCTCATGCGAGGATGGCTAACTTGCCAGGTGAGGTGCTTTACGATTGGGGTGGCGCTCAGCGGTGGTTACGCACATCAGCGCCAGCTCAGGAAATATTCAGTGAGGCCAAAGCGCTCGGTGGACATGCGATTTGCTATTCAGCCGTAACCTGTGAGAATGCGGGCTTCCAGCCGTTAGAACCCGGTATTGCGCGATTGCACGCACGGCTGCGCGATAGTTTTGATCCGCATCGTTTGTTTAACCGCGGACGATTTCAACCTGACGTAGATTCTTAAGATGCAAACCGTAATTCCTGATGAACTGGTCAACGACCCCCGAGTTCAGAAAGCGGAAGAAATATTGCGCAACTGTGTACATTGCGGCTTTTGCCTTGCTACGTGTCCAACGTACCAACTGTTGGGTGATGAGCTGGATAGTCCTCGCGGGAGAATTTATCTCATAAAGCAAGTCGTTGAAGGGGGCACACCCACACGATCTACGATGATGCACTTAGATCGATGTTTGACGTGTAGAAATTGTGAAACCACCTGCCCATCAGGTGTGAGTTACGGCCATTTAGTAGATCAAGGTCGCTCGCTGGTGGAAGAACAAGTGAGCCGTCCGTTGAAAGACCGTGTTATGCGGTCGATCGTAAAACGTGTTCTACCTTATCCGAATCGGATAGGGCCTTTGGTGAAATTGGGCCAGAGTGTGCGGTCAGTACTACCTAAATCTATAGGCAACAGCATTCCCATAAAGCAACAAGCAATGCCTCTACCGACACGCACGCATAAGAGAAAAATGCTGGTGTTGGATGGGTGCGTCCAACCCTCAATGTCTCCGGCGACCAATGCCAGTGCGATGCGCGTTATGGACGCGCTGGGCATACAGGTGCAATCGGTGGCTTCAGCGGGGTGTTGTGGCGCCATACATTTTCATCTGAACGATCAACCTGCAGCCAAGGCGTTTATGAAACGCAATATCGATGCATGGTGGCCTCATATTGAAGCAGGTGCCGAACGCATCATTACCACAGCCAGTGGTTGTGGATTGATGGTTAAAGACTACGCTGATGCGCTGGCAGACGATCCGTACGCTGACAAAGCTCGGCGCATCAGCGAGCTTTGCTGCGACCTTGTCGAGGCCATTAGTGGGGAAGATTTGGAGCAGTTTCTCGGTGCTGCAGAGCCGTTCGGTTCAGTGGCCTACCACCCTCCGTGTACACTACAACATGGACAAAAACTGTCTGGTAGCGTCGAGGCACTTTTGCGACAGCTGGGTTTTAATTTAACCCCTGTGCCCGACAATCACCTGTGCTGCGGATCTGCCGGCACGTACTCGCTGTTTCAACCCAAACTGTCAAAGCAATTGAGGGATAATAAGGTGGCGTCGATTCTCACTGGGGAACCGGATCTAATCGCAACTGCTAATATCGGCTGCCAGCTACAATTGCAAACAGGCCTGGGCCGCCCCGTTCTACACTGGGTAGAATTGTTGGACCAAATGATCAGCAAGAGCGGCTCAAGAGCTGCCCACACGAATTAACTGGAGATAGGTAAATCATGCGTCAGTACTACGATATCAATCTTGCGGATCGATCCATTCAAACATCGAATCTTGAAGGGGAAGACATCGTTCGGTCAGGACGATGGTTGATTTCCAAAAAACTCAACGATATGGGTGTTGCGAAAGTAGACCCACTCTCAGCCAAGAATCCGCTCATCTTTTCAGCAGGTCCGTTTGCGGGCACCAATTTTTCCAACGCTAACCGCATCAGCGTAGGGTGCAAAAGCCCCCTAACCGGAGGTGTTAAAGAAGCCAATGGAGGTGGAACGTTTGCCTTTGCGTTGGGACAATTAGAAATCGCTGGAATAACGCTTCATGAAGCCAGTGATGATTGGGTGCTTATCCATATCAATAAAGAAGGGGGCATCGAATTTCACGATGCCAGTGAGTATCTGGGAGAGGGGAATTTTAAAACTGCAGCTCGATTACATGCCCGGTTTGGTAAGAAAGTCAGTATTGCTCTGTGTAGCCCAGTGGGTGAGTATCAAGGGCTGATGTCAGGAATCTCATTTAGCGACGTTGATCTGCGGCCATCTCGTTTGGCAGCGCGCGGTGGTGTTGGCGCTGTTATGGGTTCGAAAAAAGTAAAAGCTATTGTGGTTGAATTGAATCGCATGCCCAGTCTGCACGATAGAAAAAAAGTGATGGGGGCCGTAAAAGAGTATCGGAAAATGTTGGATGCAGAACCAGCGATTGAAACGTTTCAGACAACCGGCACCGCTATGATGGCCGACTACACCAATCAGATTGGTGGTATCCCAGTTCGGAATTTCACCGCAGGTCAAGCGGTTGATACTGAGTCAGAAGGTGAATTTAAACTCGGTGGTTCGGCACTACGCGAGCAAAACATTGCGCGCGGTGGTGAGCAAACACATGCGTGTATGCCCGGCTGCATTATCCAGTGCAGTAACGTGTATGCCGACACGGACGGTACCGAAATAGTCTCACCCGTGGAATATGAAACCATTGGGCTATTGGGAACCAATTGTGGGCTTACCGACCCTGATGATTTGGCCCGCATCAATTTCCAAGCCAATGATCTTGGCGTAGATACGATTGAATTAGGCGGCATGATCGCTGTGCTGATGGATGCCGGTGAAGCCGAGTTTGGCGATATAGCCTTCATGCATTCAGTGATGGATGAACTACGCTCCGGCAGCGACAAGGGACGCTTCTATGCCTCTGGAACAGGCCGAGTGGGGCGACAGTTAGGGTGCGAGCGCATCCCTGTCATCAAGGATCAGGCCATCAGCGCTTACGATCCTCGAGTCATCGAAGTCACCGGTTTGACCATGATGATGACTGCCCAAGGTGCAGACCATACCGCTGGTAATCTGCCTCAATATGAAAGCGCAGGCAAAGGCGCCGAAGAATTGGTCAATGCCAGTTTGGAAATGCAATGCCTCTCGGCGGCGGCAGATTCTCTGGGATTGTGTATTTTCGGCCGCTCCGTGACCAACACGCATTTGGAGTTCCTGATGCAAGCGATTGATGATGCGCACAACGTCACGTTGCCTGCTGATTTTTTTGTGAAACTCGGGCGCGAGACCATCAAGCTGGAGGCTGAATTTAATCGAGAGGCTGGCTTCGGTGAAGCGGATGATGAACTTCCAGAATTTTTCTACAACGAACCTCTGCCCCCGGCGAACAAAGCAGCCAGATTTCGCTCTGCCGAGATGAATGAGGCCGTGAGAGGGTGGTGGAGTTAACATAAAAATCTACTGACCAAGCCCAGTACTTTGTGCTCCTGTGCGCGCCAGATCGAGCGTTTGTTCTAACTTTAGACCGGAAATGGCGTGGTTAGGAGAGCTGGCGGCCACAATGAGAACCAGTTAATTAACTCTTGAGGAGCCGCATGCTAACTTGCCGCTCAAATCGGGCCTGCCACGGGGGCAGTCCTGTGCTTATGTTCTTCCTCAGGAGCTGCTTTACATGACGCGCGAATTCGACTTTATCGGATTAAACACTGTGATATCCGAAGCGTTTAAGCCTTTACATCACGTGACCCCATCGGCTGCCCGAAAAGCGGGCATGGATGCGGGTATCAAGGGTACGACACCCGCCAACTGCCACCATTCCTACTTTGTATCCGATGAGCTCGAAAAGGAATGGCACCGCGGTTATCGTATGGGTAAACAAAACCGCGAAGAATAAGAATACGATTCAGTATTCTTAACCAAGAAATAAACTGTCAGCTTCGGCTGACGGTTCTTTTCATACCGGGTAAAATCCGGGTGTATGAGTTGCCTAGATATAGCTGATGATGAGGCAGTGAAGATTGCCGAACCCATGATGGATGACATCATGAGAGGCGTTGACCATAGAGACTATGGACTTCATAGTCGACATTTCTCGGTGGATCTCAAATCCCAGTACTCCCAAGAGCAGTTCCTTAGTGAATGCGATAAACGCGAAGCAGACTGGGGAAGGCCTGGGGTACGTCACCTACTTACGATCTTTCGGAAACCTAAAACTTTCACGCTGGTTTGGGTACAAGAGTTTGACCGCGCCGAAGGTCAAGTAATGGCAGTGGCCACCGTTGCCTTGAAAGGTGGCCGCTACTTTGTTGATTACTTCCTGCTGCACTAATGGCCGGTTACACATAATTGGCGTTAGGCCGGCTTTCTACTATCAAGATCAAGTAATGTCAACGGCCACCTTTGCATTGAAAGATGGCCGTTACTTTATCGATGTCTTCCTAGTGCACTAATTTTACCGGTCTCACTTAATCGGCGTTAGGTTGGCTATCCACTATTTCGGCGAGTATGGCCGTCCCAAATTGGCTAGGGTTGTGCCAGGCTTCGTCAATGCCAGGCGTTGAGAACCAGCCCCATTTTACATCTCGGGCACCGGTGTCATCGTCATCGTTGTAAGCCACTTCCAATCCGAATGGTACTTCAGGTATCAATCCGACTGAGTCTAAGGAGATGCTTATTTCATAATAGGTGTACCAAGCGCCTGACATAGCCATACTGCGGCTGGAACTGTAGCTGGACACCATGCCACTGGCTGAATAGAAACCATCGGTTTGACTGTCCATCAGGTTGTCTGCGTACCGAAACAATCTTTGGTAGTCGTTGTGGTCGTACTCGGCGCCGCGCTCATGGCCTGCATCGATATATACTTCCGCCGAGTCATCATCCCAAACATTATCTGAATCACTGAATCGGGCAGCCAGAGGTTCGTTGTCGATAATAATTAGAATGTACAGGTTAGAGCCATCGTGCATCGCTCGCCAGTAGCTCCAGTTGTATTGATCGGTTTCAATGTCGTAGTTGTCGATCAACAAGTTGTTCATGTACTTGTAGTTTCCACGCGAGTCTACCCAGGAGGCATTGCGCCATTCACTCCATCCGTAAGCGCCATCAATGGTTGGTGCATCCGGCCAGTAGGGAATCAATGCAATGGAGTTATCTTGAGAGTCCGGTACTCCGTTGCCGTCATCATCGATATCCGCGTTGTCTCCAATACCATCTCCATCTAGATCGTTTGATTCGCTGGGGTCATAAGGGAACGCGTCGTCCAGATCTCGAAAACCATCGCCATCGCTGTCTTCGTTGCCGGTTATATTCGGATTCGATGGTTGTGGGTCTTCCAAATCGATGGTTCCGTCGCCATCATCATCGTTGTCTTCGTTGTTGCCCAATCCGTCCAGATCTAGATCCAGGCTCTCGGAGGCGTCTAGTGGAAAGCTGTCATCCACATCGAGAATACCGTCGTTGTCGTCATCCCGGTCGGCATTGTCGCCAATGCCATCGAAATCGCTGTCCACTGATTCGTTGGCGTTGAACGGAAAGGCATCATCCACGTCCAACACACCATCGTTGTCACTATCCGAGTCGGAATCGTTCGCGATGCCGTCACCGTCAAAATCTTCACTGACCGATTGCGGGTCACTGCCTCGTTCCAGTTCGGTGACATTGCTGAAGCCGTCACTGTCGTAGTCAAAATCCATGTCGAACAACTGCTCAGGTATGGCCAGAGCCACTACGTCTGCATCGGTATTCACGGTGGTTTGCGCCGATGCTAAAAGCAGAGCATCTGAACTGCGGCGAATCGCCAAATAGAGTGGAAATTCGCGTTGTGGGGGTAGTTCGATATTCACGTTGTAGCTGCTGCCATCGGTTGTCAAGGCAACGGTTTGTCCGCTTACAGTGGCTATAACGTCCAAAGGGATCGCCAAGGAACTGATTCGGGTGGGTATTTGGGTGCTCAATTGAACAATTGAAATCGGGTCCCCGTTAGGGTCGTTGGTTGCGCGAACGTCATCAGCCCCGCCGGATCCGCCGCCACCGCAGGCGGAAAGCGTAATTAGGGCTGCTAGTGCCCAACCGCTTTTTTGGAAAAATGCTTGCATACTTAGTCTCACTCAGTGAATGGATCGTTTGTGAGGCTTAAGTGTGCTCGGGCCAGTCTTTATCTGCCTTTCAAATAAACCGTTTGTAATGAGTAATAATACCGTTGCAGAATCGATCTACAATACTGGCCTTACAGACTAGGAAATTAACCATGAACGATACCGCACACTCAGCGGTGAATTGGACAGTATGGGTTGGCATTTTTGTCGCCTGCGCCGCTTTGCTTGGGTATGGGTACTACTTGCAATATGTCGAATATCTTGACCCTTGCCCATTGTGTATTACGCAACGATTGTTCTACTACGGTATCGCACTCTTTGCCGTATTAGCGCTGTTCTCTGGCCGAAGTAATATCACGCAACGAGTGTTTACTTTTTTTATGTTGCTGTGCGCGATCGGAGGCATAGCGACCGCTGGTCGGCAAGTATGGCTACAACATCTCCCGAAAGATCAAGTTCCCGAGTGTGGGCCGGGGTTAAGTTATTGGTTAGAGAACAATCCGTTGTCTGAGACGCTAACTCTACTGTTTAAAGGCGATGGTAATTGTGCAGAGGTTCAATGGACCTTTTTAGGATTCAGTATTGGCGAGTGGTCCTTGGCCTGGTTTGTGGGGTTTTTACTGCTGGCGTTGTTTTTGTTGGTTCGCTTGGCTAGGAACAAATAATACTGACCCACTTGGCTACGGATGGATTATTGCAGTAGTCTCTAAGCTCTACAAATGACAACAGGAGCGCACGGATGTGCCCTGAATGCCCCAACTGCCGCACCAATAGCGCGTATGTGGTCCGTAATGGCCACTTTTTTCGTCGCTCCGATTCACGCAAAATTCAACAATTTCGCTGCAAATCTTGCGCTCGGTAGACTGGGGTCCGACTCATTGACCGGAACGCACCTTTCAAGCCAACCGGTGTCTGTGCTAGCCTGAATGGGCAGTGACGGATCGAATATAGGGTGTGCAGTGGTAGCGGGGTAGATGTCAGTCCGATGGAACAGGGACTCTATATAGCGGTGGTATCCGATAGTCAATCTGATGCACAGCGTGTCATTAACATCTTAAGAACGTTGGGCTACTCAGCGCATACGTACTTACGTATTTCAGAGATTCTCTCTCTGGATCACTATTTCGCTCTGGTGGTTTGCACACGATACTCCACAGCCTCTTGTGTTCTGCCTAGTGATCTTCGGCACCGCTTTTCCGGAAGACTACTGATTCTTTCCACCAATTGGTCGGAACGGGCCATTGTTCAAAGTTTACAAGGTGGTGCTGATCGTTATCTATATTTGGCAGAAAGTACCAATGCACTGACGGCTCGATTAGACGCTGCGCTAAGAAAATGCGTACCTGAGTGTGCCGCGGATCTCTACAGAGCACCCTTCCACTTCAGTGGGGCTGAACGCAAAGTACGGTTACACGAACGGATACTGTTGCTGAGCCCAATGGAATACCGCTTTGCGCGTTACCTTTTTGAGCGTCCGAATCGTTTGATCACAGACTCTGAATTGCTCGTTGCCCTCTGGGCCTTACCTGCAAGGCAAGGGGGGCGAAGAATAGATACGGCGGCGAGCCGCATCCGAAAGAAAATGTGTTTGGATCATCGAACTGGGTGGGCGTTGGTCAAGATACGTAATAGGGGATTTCGATTAAACAAGGTAGCGCAAAGAACCAGAGCCGGGGTTCAGGAATCGACTCGGGAGGCAGTTACTAAGGATGCTGTCCTTAGTTAGTGTCATGCGCGTGTCATGGATTACAAAGCGGCCCTGATTTGCACCATGAGTTTTTGCATGCGATCGACGGCTCTATAAAAACAGGCTTGGAAATGAGTGCGAAAAATCAAAAGCTTACCAGTCTCCTATTTTTGTGGCGGTAGAGGAGGCTCGAGCTACTGTCAGAGAATCTGGGTACTCACGGCAATCTATTTCGAATCATACAACCGCGCGAGTTTTTGTGAAGACAATGAAGGCAAAGCCGTGGAAACTTAGGCGTTTACCGACGGTTATCTCATCCGTAGCCAAGTGGGCCAATAATTATTGGGCCAGCCTTTCCTGAACTCTGGAGTACGCAGGTTTTGGCTGATAAGCAGCATCAAGTAACAACGGCGTGAAATCGCGACGCCATGAGTATTGATCTGTAAATCCCCAGGTTTGTATGGCCTTGCAACGCGCTTGAGCTATACAAATATCGACAATTCGACCGTATACATCGGCCTGTTGTTCTTCGGTATTGTCGTCCACCATCGATACATCTAATTCAGTGATATAAACATCCAGTCCTTTTTCTGCAATCAGATTAAATGTCTCTTCCACTTCATCGAATTGATCAAAGGCGGCAAAAACATGCATCTGGAAACCAATGCCATCCAATGGTGTGCCCAGTGTTTCCAGAGTGTCTAGTAGGTTCATTAGTGCATCGCGTTTTGGACCTTGCCAGGAAATGTCATATTCGTTTAGCAGCAGTGTCGCATTTGGAGCCGACTCCCGTGCCTGGCGAAACGCGATATCAATGTAGTCTGAACCCATAGCTTCATACCAGACACTATTCCTAAAAGATCCGTCGTCTTCGAATGGCTCATTGACCACATCCCAAACCTCTACGTCGTCAGCGTAGCGGTTGAGTACACGGTCAATAAATTCACGCATATGCATTTCCCGTTCAAGGAGTTCGGTTCGCTGTACCCAGCCGGGTAAGGAGCGATGCCACACCAGTGTGTGACCGTGTATAAGCATGTTGAACTGATTGCCAAAGGTCACTAAATTATCAGTCGCTGCCCAGCGCCAGTAACCTGGTACGGGATTGAGATAGTCCCACTTAAGCGTGTTTTCAGTGGTCACCATATTAAACTCATCCTCTGCTATCTCACTATAGAGTGCACCATCTGGTCGATAGTAGTACTCCTGCAATGAGGCGAAGCCAATGCGTAGATCTCGTGAACCTGCAATGTTTCGCAGACGCAAGCCAGCGCGTTCGAAGGAGGAACGGGGCAGCACTTCTAAGGTCACCGTGCCAGTTCCCGTAAGCGCTGGGTTTACGGCATCTGTGGCCACCACATTGAGCGTAATAGTCTCGGTGGTTTCTGGAATAAATCTTAGAACACTGATTTTCTCTTCGTTGTAGTGCGGCTCGAAGGTAGAACCCGAAGGCGTATTTGTTACCGACAATGATGGGATGGTACCGTTTCGATCTTCGCCTTTGAGTTCAACAACTACGGGGTCCCCTACTCGAACCGTATGAGTTCGCACGGCATTCACAGTTGGCGCTATGTTTGGGATGCCGGATTGATCCGCGGGAAGGTCTACCTTAATTCTGACGGTGCGTTGAGTCCGGTACAGTGGTTCGACAGGGTCTACTGCTGTGATCGTAAATTCAAGAATGCCCACATCAGGCTGCAACGGTTGCCAAATGAGTGTTCGGGTACCGTTAAAATTATCTATATAGCTGGCACCTTCTGGGATCGACTCTGGAAACATACCTGGAATGCCTCCATCGGGATCGAGTGGCCGGAGAAGCAACTGCAGCGTTTCGCCCGCGAACAATTGTTGGTCCTCTAACGCATCGAAATAGGGTGCCGCATTGGTTGTCGGGTCAACATGGTCGGGTGTGAATATCACCGGAGGCAGTGGCCCTTGCGCAAAGTCTGTATCGGTTATCTCGCCGAACGTGTCCTCTGGTACGGTTCCCGATGGATCACGCACCAAGAAGTAGCTTGTGATCGTACTTACTGCGCCGACAACCGGCTCAGGTTCGTTGGACTGATCGGGGCTTTGAGTTAATGGAGGGTCTGGTAGTGGGGCTAAGGGTTCGGCGCTGCCAAAACCAGAATCGGTGCCAGTGGCGCCCGTCGAAGTTCCGCTGGAGGTCGTACCGTCAGTGCCACCCGCAGTGGTGCTGTCGCTCGTGCCGTTAGAATCGCTGCCCGTGCTATTTCCCGCGGATGTGGTGCCACTGTCGATAGCATCAGAGTTGCCATCCGAGTTGCCATCGGAGCTCGTGGTATCTGTACCGCTGGTAATGCCACCTGGTTCATTGTTGCTCGAACCGCAAGAGATCGCTAGGGAAACTACTCCGATTAAGAAGAAGCGTTGAAGTAACGTTGCTAACATTCGAAGTGACCTGTCCATTGACTCAATAGAGTAACTGAAACTCTTTCCAATGAGCATTTAAGCGCACGCCATTCTTTTGTCAATGTGAAGAATGGTTAAGGTCGGCAAGCGCGTAAAATAAGGATAGTACTAATGGTGCAGTTTGGTACGCATAAGGCGTCAGAAAAAATAGCGTAAATCCAGCTGTAGGTAATCCTCTTCATCGAAAGTGGCAAAAAACGGATCATCGTCGGTATTGTGCCAAAGGGTAAGTTCCCCGGACAATTTCACACTGTTGCCAATTCTGGTGCTAGCTTCCAGTGACAGAGTCTGCGTTCCATGGTCGAGATCTTGAATGATTCCGAGTAGAGCTTCCGAGGACGATTCGTTATTTTGTACCCAGCGCAATCCAACCAGTAGGTCTTTTTGAAACGGCTGTGCGTCCTCACGATCGTCGTACAAAAGCTCTGCAACCACACCGAGATCAGCTGCTGAGTCAGCAATGCCGTAGAAACTGTATTCAAAACCCCCGACGAGTTCGGCATGGTTCTCTATGGCATCGCCGGTTTTATAAATAGCCTCCAGTTTAAGAAGCCAAGATTCCAGAGTTGCCTGAATGTCGGTGCCTATCTGTGTGCTTTGATAGTAAAACGGCTGTAGCTGGCCAGTTGATGATGGCTGAAGTAGCGGGTCGCGGGCCGTTCCATGGAATGCATGGATTCCAAAATCCCACACATCGAGGGTGTGAGAATAGCGAACCGCTAGGTCTACATGCTGATTTTCTGCATCGTTTTCATAGAGCGCATTGTCGGTGTCCACAATGAGTGGAGAACGAGGTCGTCCACCTTCTCCTAGAAAGGTTCGCTCGCGAAACCCGGGTAGAACGAATAAATCGACGGTGCCCCAGTCTTGAAATAGTTTTAAATTGACCATGGGCTGACCTAATTTTTCAGATCCAGAGCCATTTTCTACCTGATCGGTTTGATTAATGATGTCAACGATATTCTGCGATTCGGCGACCCCCCAAAATACCTTTCCCACCCCAGCGTTCAATTCCCAGGTGTCACCGACGTGGGTGTACACAAACTCTCGCAAATCTATATGAGTCCGCTCGTCATCGTGCTGATCAACCCTGAAAAAGGGGGTGATCGTAAGACTGCCAGAATCACCAATAGTCTGGTAAAACTCGGTCTCACCCGAGACGGATACATTGCTTTTTTCGAACGGATAGTAAACAGCGTTGTTTGGAAACTGCCGAAACTCTAAACCAATGTTTCCGCGTATGTCCCATGCCAGACCTGTGCTGCTGACACTACATAGAGCAAGAGTGCATAGCCAATTTAAACGTTGCATGTTGGTGTTAACGAAGTCGTTTTAGGGCGGCACTGGTGAAGTCTTTTTCTGACAGGCCACTTTGAAATTCGTAGTCGGACCATACTAAGATGGTTTTTTTACCCGTTTGCTCATTGACCATCTCCATTCTGCCGGGGCGCCAGAATTTTCCCAGGTATTGCTCATAATCTGTGACTTTTAGAGTCTTGAGTAACGCATCTTTGCGATCATAGAATTCGGTTTTTAGCAGGACGTATTTCTCGGCATCCACCCAATTAACTAAGCGCGTATATCCAGAATATTTATAAGCGGGGCGAGATTCCATTTTTAGTGTGGCTACGCCATCAAGCGTTTCTTCACCAAGAAATTCATAGGTGAATTTCTCTACTTCTTGAGAACTAATATCTTCGAACGCGAATTCACTTCCCATAAAAGGACCAGATTTGTTTTTCGAAGAGATACGTTTGACGCGCTTTAATGCAGGCAGGTACAACCATTGTTCATCAGGATCGGTGGCATGTGAATAGCTCAAGCTAGCGGTGCCCTTGACATCTGCTGGGTTATCAAAGATAGACAGGCTTTTATCGCCATCACCCGGAACCTCGAGTGTTAACGCACGGATCGACCGCTTACTCTCTTTGCCCGAACGATTGATCAGTGTCATGGTCATTGCCGCTTTCGTATCGCCAAATCCATCGTCCTGTCGATTCATTTTGGTGGCTATTTCCAAACCCTTTTCTGCTGCAGACTGCGCCATCGCCGGCACGGCAAGCCCCAGGGCTAACGTAGGTAGCGCAATACATCGCAATAAGGTGGGTATAGTCAGGGCCTTAAGTGAAATTGAATACATGATGATTTCCTATGATTATTAAGCGTTTTGACCGACTGGAGATGGATCGGCGGTGGCCGTTTCACTGTCGGTTTCTTTGTCCCCGTCAATAGCGATTAGTAGTGTGGGGAGAAACAGAAAGTCCACAATGAGGGCAATAGCGATGGTGATGGCCGTTAATAACCCCATTTCGGCATTTACCAGGAAGGCCGATTGGGCGTAAACCAAGAATCCACACACCAGCACTATGGTGGTCACCAACAGTGCAACTCCAACGGTGTTAAAAGCGTAACGCACCGCTTCTTCGGCATTCAAACCGCGTTCACGTCGTGCCCGCAAGTATTTACTCAGAAAGTGAATGGTATCGTCGACAACGATACCCAGTGTCATCGCGACAACTACGGAAACGGCTAGGCCTACGTAGCCCACGGTCAGATACCACACACCGAATGCCATAAGTGCTGGAGTTAAATTGGGTATCAGGCTCAACATACCGAATTTCAGTGATCTGAGTGCAATCATCAAAATCGCGGATATCAGCACAATAGCGATCGTGGTGCCAGAGAGCATACTAATTATATTACGAAAACTGATATGAGAGAACATGACGGTCGGGCCAGAACCAGCCGTGGCGATCTCTGGTGTGTTCGCTGCCATCCATGCGTCGGAGCGTTTTTCAAAATCCAGAGTCTCTTGTGTGGATAAAGTTTCAAGGGTGGCAGATAGTCGGGTTGTCGATTTGTCAAAATTGATTTGATTGTTTAGATCCAGGCCATACGGTAGGGACATTTCATACAGTAATAGATACTGTGCTGATAATTCTCTGGATTCTGGAAGCAGGTAGTAGTTGTCGTCGTCGCCATGCATGCTGCGGTTCAATCGACGCATGGTTTCTGTAATGGAGCTGACGTGCTGGACTTCCGGCTGAGATTCGAGCCACCGTTCAAACTCTTCCACTTTGGCCAGAAATGCAGGGTTACTCACACCACCTTCCTCACCAGAGCTGATCGAATAGTCAATCAGATACATACCTGAGAGATTGTCTGTTACCAAGTCTGTTTCGACACGAAAGGGAATAGATTCGTCAAAATAGTTGACGAAGTTGTCGTCTAGTTGGTTACGTGGGGCAAATACGCTTAACCCGACGATAACCGCAAGCATCCCCCAAAACAACGGGCGACGGGTGTTAATGACAAAGGTAGCGAGGCTATCCATTGCCATAGCAGTGCGGGTCTTTCGCTGCTTGGCTTTTAATGGCAGAACCGCTGCCAGTGCCGGCAGAAAGAACACTGCCAGTAAAAACGCATAGACAACGCCCACAGCGGTGATATTGCCCAGGTCTCTGAAGGGAGGGGCGTCGCTGAAGTTCATGCTCAGAAAACCGATGGCTGTGGTAAGGGAGGTGAGCATAATGGGTGAAAAATTGATACGTAAACTCTCGACGATGGCTGCTTGTTTTTGCATGCCTCCGCGAAGGTTGTGATACAGGGTGACTAAGAAGTGAATGCAATCGGCGACGGCGAGCGTGAGTATCAACGTCGGTGCAGACATCGAAGGCGGAGTAAGTTTAATGCCCAACCAGCCGGCGGTACCCATAGCGGCTAGGACAGAAAGTGCCACAACAATCACGGTACTTACCATG
>JAHQVR010000335.1 GCA_019634245.1 Gammaproteobacteria bacterium | reverse complement strand
GAGCTCGATTAATCAAGTCGTGCTCAAAGGCGAAATAATTCAGAGGTGTGCCCCGGGATTCCGCTGCGTCGGCCGTGATAAGGAAATTCAAGCCTAGTCCGAAGCCGATCTCTAGCACAGAGGTCGGTGTCTGATTTTCGAGGCGTGCTGCGACCCCAGAGGCTTCCAGAAACACATATCGGGATTCGGCAAGAGCGCCGTGCTGAGAGTGGTAGGTTTGTTGGTAGCGCTCTGAAAAACGCGTGGCTGAATTATCGGCTGTAACTATCCGCACAGGATCGTTAGCAGTCTGCCATTAATTCCTGAATAGCTTCGCACTGCGCCAGGTACGCCTTGGTACTAACTTTCATGGGGACACGCGCACGCGCAATCCAGTTGATCAGATTCCGTCCGGCCACCAACGTTTGTTGAGCCTTATCCATGACGTACTGGCATTCGCGTGAGCAGCCGGGCTGCAATGTTGGAGTGACGCCGCCCAAATCTTCACCACTGGCGACAAACTTCGGCCATATGTCAAAGATGCAATCATCGGATTTCATGGTCTCACATTCATCCCGAGCGGCAGTCGCATAATTCTCAACGAGCTCTGCGATGCCTGCAAATTCAGGTCGATGAGAAAACGTTGATTTTAATGTTTCGGCAATAAGATCAATGTTTGCCATGGTTTGGGAAACTTTAATAAACCGCGATTCATAGTATTTTTCAATCGGAATCGTGAAGGCCCTGAATGGCTCACCCCACAATTCATCGATGCCTTCTTCACCGCTGTGGTGTTTTACCGATTTACCCAATTCGAGTGCTTCTTTAAAGTAGTCGCCGCAAGCTTGCATCAATTCGTTTTCACGGCTGATTTTCACACCTTTTTCTTCCAGCTCCACTACCTCTTTAAAAATATCTGTGGCGCGATTAAATAACGCGCCAGCCAGCATGGCGGCGTTGACTCGGTTATGTTTTGGGTCGGTTTCCGCATCGTACGCCGCGCGGGCCTGTTCTAAACGGTTGCCAGGAGTATTGATACCAGGTTCTGTGTGATGAAAGGCGCGGCGGGTAAGGTGATCGATCAGAGTTTTGCGAGAGGAGAGAGATTCGTCTAAGGGTTTGTAGTAACGAACCCAATAGCCATCGTAGAAGATGTATTCCGTTCCATCATGGTCAGCGCGAGTCCCGTTCTCTGGGCTCTCACTACGCCAGTGATTAGCGGCGAGGATTGGAGAGGCAATTGATGCCTGTGCTATGGCCATTCGGTTGAACGTCTTACTGCTTCTGTGCGGCGAATTATAGCCAGACCCGTGCCGAATTAATCGACAAATTTCATGGAAATGTCACATTTAATTTTGTGGTTGTCGTGGGGTTATTCTCCCGAATATGAAGACCTCGTCGAACAATCCTGGCTAGCTTGCTGATTTCACTGCATTCGTTCCGCTCTCGGCGCTGCGAACCAAGTCGCCCCCTGAGCTCTTTGGTAATCCGGGTCAGACCGAAATCGTGGCAATTTGTCGCTGTACCACTTTTTGGGCTAGATCCGGGTCCGACCCCATTGAGCGTTCAGGCGCTCGGTATTTAGACTGCAGATCAGCGCCACCACCGCTCTGCCGGGCTTTTCGGTCATCTGGGTCAGACCTAGAGACTATGACATCTGGCCTTTTGCGAGTCTGTTCTGGGAACTTGGGTCCGACCCGATTGGGTTATTTTTGTGCTGTCCAGGTGGCGCGATGGGGGCGGGGGTGGCCTTCTACGGTGATTGATGGGTTGTCGGGGTCAAGGGAATCGATCAAGGACTGATGTGGCATGAAGGCCGTGGTTCGTTGTTCGTCCACCGAGGTGACATTTAGATCGACGAACTTCACCTGTTTAAAGCCTGCTTCATGGAGCCACCGGGTGACTCGTGCAACACTGGGCAACACCCAGATGTTTCTCATTCGAGCATATCGACCGTCCAGACTGAGCTCTGAGTCAAGGTTCGGATCTGTTGGTATTACCAGGGTTTCAATAATCAATTCGCCATCGTCTTTAAGTGCATCTTTGAGCTGCTGTAAATGTTCGTGAGGCTCACGCCGGTGATACAACACACCCATCGAAAATACCGTATCGAAGCAACGTAGGTTTGCCGGCATTTGTTCTAGCGTCAATGGCAAACAGTGCACCCGATGATCACCGATGTATTTCTTAATCAAGTCAAACTGCAGATTAAAAATCAGATTCGGCTCGATACCGATAACATTTTGCGCGCAATCACCTCTCATGCGCCACAAGTGATACCCAGATCCACACCCGACGTCCAGCACCGATTTACCCTCCAACGGTGACATTGCCTGACGAACGCGCTGCCACTTCCAGTCAGATCGCCATTCGGTATCAATGTATACGTCGCTAATTTGAAAGGGCCCTTTGCGCCAAGGCTTAAGCCCATCTATGGACATCCTCAAAGCCGACAAAGACTGATCATCCAGTGAGAAGTGTGCCGCTACCGTGTCGGCATTCAGTATGGACTTCAATTCAGAAAACCCTACCTCGGGTGCCGCATCCAGAGCCGCGCGCCAACGCGGGTAGTCTCCATGAAATCGCCACGCCTGCGCCTTCTCCACAGCGTCAAGTAAGGGGTTACAAATAGTTTCTAACACGGTGTCTCGCAGTCCTTCCTGCAAAGACACAGCATCAAACACATGTAATCGTGGGTCTGAATCCTTCGGGTTCACGGTGCTGTAACACTCTGCATCTATTTGATTGCAATCATCGATGCGAAATTAAAGCATTGAAACCAGACACTGGTTTGGGTAAACCCGTTGTTTTGCAATCTTGCCTGGTGCTGATCAAGTGTCTCAGGGACGAGAACATTCTCAAGTGCCGTGCGTTTTTGTGCAATTTCCAAGTCGGAATAGCCATTCGCACTTTTAAATGCGTGGTACATCTCGATGTGTTGTTCATTCACCCGAGCATCGGGAAAAGCGATTTTCTCTGACAGGATCAACACACCACCTGTCCGCATGCCTGAATAGATTCGAGCCATCAGAGCATTTCGAGAAGGTTCAGGCACAAACTGCAGAGTGAAATTCAAAGCTACAACGGAAGCGTTCTCTATCTTCGTATCCTCGACGGATTCCAGTTGCAGATCGATATGGCGTTGTAAGCTTGAATTGGATCTATAAAACTGCTCGAGCACCCGCTCACACTCAGTGAGCATTGCTGTTGAATTGTCTACGCCAACGATTCTGAAATTATCCAACCGCTGCTCTGCCGGCAGTTGGCCTAATGCGGCCTCCATCGAAATGGCGGTAGCACCAAGAGAACAGCCCAAGTCATATAGCTGGGTATCTGCTTTGGCGTAGCGCGTGGCCAGCAAACCCGACTGCGCGATAATGGTTTCATACCCGGGAATAGACCGTTTAAGCATATCTGGGAACACATCGACTACGCTTTGGTTAAACTGAAAAGGCTCTACCGCACCGAGCGGGTTAGCAAACAAAGCGTCTCTTTTGGAAGTATTCACTGCGCTAAAAGTTCTATTATTCTGATTCAAGTGTGGAATGACATCACTACTGCCTTGACAGTAGGGAATGCCATCTCTAAAACGATAGTTTACCAGTGCACGCGATATGTCTTTGCTCTATAAACCGGAAACCGCTCGTCGGCGACTAAAAAAAGCCGACCCAGTCATGGCTGAGCTGATCAAGCGCGTGGGTCCCTTCAAGATTGAGACTGAATTTGAATCCAGCCCGTTTGAGGCGTTGCTCAGAGCGATTATTCATCAGCAGCTCTCTGGTAAGGCGGCCGGAGCCATCCATCAACGTTTTTGTGCGCTATTTACCGGGGAAATTGATCCTGAAAAGCTACTAAAAACAGACGACGCCACGTTAAGAGAGGTAGGGTTGTCCCGCGCCAAAGTGCTTGCCGTACGAGATCTCGCCGAGAAACGTTTGAACGGGACAGTACCTGAACTGCCAGAGCTTATCGATCTGGAAGACGAAGCGATCATAAAGCGGCTTACTCAAGTGCGAGGCGTGGGTCGTTGGACCGTAGAGATGATGCTGATATTCAAATTGGGTCGTCCCGATGTGCTACCTGTAGACGATTTAGGTGTGCGCAAGGGGTTCCAGTTCGCGTACAGAAAAAAGACCATGCCCAATGTAAAGTCTCTTAGATTAGCTGGAGAAGTGTGGCGTCCCTATCGTTCGGTGGCGAGTTGGTATTTATGGCGCGCCTACGATTCTGTGGATTGGAGCGAACCCGCTTGACCCACCGAAGCCAAGAACAACCAGAGGAGCTCACGTTCGCCCCTTCCAGAGAGTTCATGTCGGGTGCCCGCGACACACTGCCGCTCATTGTCGGCATGGTGCCCTTTGGGTTTATCTTTGGGGCTCTGGCCATAACAGCAGGATTGAGCCTTTGGGCAACTATGGGTTTAAGCCTGTTCGTATTCGCAGGTTCCGCACAATTCGTCGCAGCAGGCCTGGTTGGGCAAGGAGCGGGCGTGACATTGATTGTGGTCACAACATTTATTGTGAACGTTCGACACGCTTTATACGCAGCATCCTTAGGGCCTTTTGTCAGAAAGCTTTCGCATCGTTGGCTGATCCCGCTGGGTTTTTGGTTAACCGATGAAACCTACGCTGTGGTCATTCAGCGCTATGAGAAGGCCGATGCTTCCGAAAACAAACATTGGTATTATTTAGGTTCAGCCCTGTGTATGTATTTCACCTGGAATATTTGTACTTTGATAGGTGCGTTTACAGGAAATGCCTTCGAAGGCATCAAGGATCTGGGGCTGGAATTCGCCATGGTCGCCACCTTTATCGGCATCGTAGTGCCGTTGCTGAAAACACTCCCGATGCTGGTATGCGCGTTGGTGTCGGCGGTGGTTTCGCTCGCATTCCATGAGCTGCCTCATCAGCTTGGCCTAATTTTGGGGTCCTTGGTTGGGATAGCTGCTGGTGTGACCGCTGCTCGACTTTCAAAGTCCGGAAAAGCACTATGAGCCCCATGCAAGAGCTGTGGTTAATCGTGGGCATGGTAATTGTGACCTTTGGTGTTCGATACCCGGTAATGGTGCTGAGCAGTAGAATTAAATTTCCCCCAGCAATCGAATCCGCCCTGAAGTTTGTACCAGTGGCTGTGCTCACCGCGATATCGGTACCCATATTGCTGAAACCTGATGGAGTTTGGTGGGTATCTATCAGCAATGAATATTTGGTTGCTGGAATTGTGTCGATTGTAATTGCCGCAGTTAGTAGGAATCTGCTTTTAACCATCGGTTGTGGCATGGTGTTATTTCTTGTACTGAGATTTTTCGTTTGACTGATCGGAACACAATTGATATTTCTTCCCAGTCCACCGGTGTTGACGCAGCATCCGATGGCTGCGTCGTTATAGACACTTGGGTTGTGCCCTTTG
>JAHQVR010000334.1 GCA_019634245.1 Gammaproteobacteria bacterium | reverse complement strand
GTCATGCAAGACGGTATTGTGGAACAAATTGGCAGCCCCATGGAGCTCTACAACGACCCAGACAATTTGTTTGTCGCTGGCTTTATCGGATCGCCTGCCATGAACTTTTTGGACGCGAACTCCATGAATATGGAGTTATCCCCCGATGTTAAAACTGTTGGCTTCCGGCCAGAAGCTGTCACCATTGGAAATGAAGGGCAGTTGGCTGGCACGATAAGCCACCTGGAGCATTTGGGAGCCGATACCAACGTTTATGTACACATTGACGACACACTGGTCACCATACGCGAAGTGGGCGAAACACAACACGAAGTGGGAGCTAGCGTAAAACTGGGTATTCCACAGGAGAAGCTTTATCGGTTTGCTGCAGACGGCAAACGTATCAGATAATGAATCGATTAACTGCAGGTACAATCAACCAACTACCTTTACAGATGAGGTATGGGGTGGCCATTGACAGACACCGCAATTTTACCTGATACCCAAATAGCATTGGCTTTCTCCATGCCATCTTGTGGAAATCCAACCAACAAGCCTGCATCATTCACAGCGCCAATCGATAGCGATTCATCAAAATGCCCAGCAGTTGTCTCCTCTGCTAACTCCCAACTAACTGAGCTATCGTTCCCACGAATATACACAACCGCATTTGCACGGCCCGTATTATCGTAATCTATATTTATCCAACCTATCCAAGGTTTATTGTCTGCAGTATCTGAACGTGTCAGAACTAACTCCCTGGTAGGTTGAAACAGCTCAGCATCTTGCATCGGATTGGGCATCATTGATGCACAACCAAGAAGCAAGCAGCACATAAAAAGCGCAATGGCAGGTCGCAGTATATTTAACATTTTTTCTCCACGAGAATTTCAAATTCACTAACAGTATAACTATGAACATTAGACAGTTAAGATTCGCCAACACTATTAATTAATCCACTGGCAACCACAAGAACTAAGCCGGCGCCGTAGACCCATAAAAACGGTTCATCAAAAAATAGGATCAAATAAATAGCAGACAGAATGGGAGACAGAAATACGAAAGGTGCCAGATAGGAGGCATCGGTGGATTTCAGCGCTAGTATCCAGAATACGTAGGAAAACCCATTCACTAATACACCGTTTAAAATTACGGGAATCAGCTCTTTGGTTGAAGGCACTGCGAATTCAGAAAAATACTGCATCGATATAAAGGAGGCTATGCAAGCTGCGAAGAAATATACACTGATTACACCGATGGGTTCTTTATCAACAGTTTTACTCAACACTGAAAAAAGCGCAAAACAAAAAGCACCTGCCAATACCAATAAAATCACTACTCCATTATTGATGTTTAGCTCTTCAAAATCCCCTTTAGTGAGCACAAGCATCACCCCCAGGAATCCCAGAAGAATCGATACTAGAGTCCTGAATCTAAACGGTTCTTTTAGAATAGTTACCGAGAGCAGAACGACGAAAACGGGCCAGGTGTATTGCACCACCAACACTTCCATGCCCAAAGCTTTGGCATAACCGAGATACAGAAACAAATAATAAATGTAGGTCCCGAGCAACCCTAGCAAGAAAAAATACACAAAGTCTTTTAATCGGTAGCTTTCAAACAGTCTAAAGTTTCCAGTTACCACGGATGTCAACGTCAATACCGCAAAGGATATTAAACTTGACCAGAATAGAAACTGATGATTATCTAGTGTGGCCTGTCCAAGCTTCGCCACAACAGGGATAAGTGCCCAGAGCGCAATGCAAACGAACGCGTAAGAAGCGCCTTTGAGTTTTCCATTCACGAAATTAATTAACTCTACTGAGAAACTAACGCCCTAAACCTGGGCGACCACCAAACTCCAGCCGTTACCCGTTCCTGAGTATTATAAGGCCAACGGCAGCAAGCAAACCGCGCAGAGATACTAGCAGTTTCAATTCATCGAGGCTGAACACGCAATCTACCACCTACGGCGACTGTGACACCCAGAGCTCCGTGAATTTTCCTTCTCGTTCCACTAATGACACGCCACCAGGGTATCGGTGTACTGAACCATGGGCTAGAAGCTCAATATCCAATGGTAATTGCCCCGAGATATCCAAGCCTTCAAACTCGGAAAATCCGGATTCATGTCGTACCATCTCAATCACACCATCGAGGACAAACGCGGTTGATTGACCACGTGTAATCGTAACACCTATGAGTTCTTGAATTTGCCAATGGACCAACTCAGCATCGGGCAGTGCGAGTTTTAACGCATTCACATCCAAAGGCGCACCCGGTTGAAACGGATAAAACTCAGTGCCGTTTGGCAACCCTACATCGAACGACGCCGTAGCTTCCTCCATCAGGCAGTCTAGCTCGACTACAGCACATACTTGATATTGATACGCTAAGGGCAGCTCCGGAAGACGGGCGTACAAGCGATCCCAGTATTCTTTGGCCTTACCGTATCGCTCGCGTTCTTGATGCATTCTGGCTAAATTATAAATCACGAATACTGGGGTAGCGGCACCCGTATCCAGAGCCTGCATGCGACTCACAGCTCGAGGCCACATATCGATTTCAGGCTCTTGATCAACTAGCACTATCGATTTTAGGACCGATAACATAGTGTTATCAGGATGCTCATTGAGTGCATCCTCGACGACGGCCCGAGCACGAAAATGCTTGCCGAGATAGTGATGGGAGACGGTTAAGTTTACAGAACTACTGACATCTGCCGGGTTTAGCTTTAATGCTTGATCTAAATACCGTGTGGCCTCTTCTAAATGGTAGAGCGCCTTTTCATTTAATCCCTGTACAAAACTTCTGGTCGGTATACGAAAGCCTGAATGCTGCTCCAACACTGTGGGCATCCAATAGCGATAGGCCATCTCAAAGGGCATGGCCTCACGAGCAAGCTGAAGGTGCACATAACCAAGGTTGGTTAATACCGCTCGAGAAGAGAAGAATGTCTGAAAATTTTCAAAAACAGCCAGCGCATCCTCATAACGCCCAACATGGGCGAGCATTACGCCCAGCTGGAACTGATCCAGTCGCTCAGACGCAGCAGCTAATCGAACTTGCAAAAATTCTGAGCGCACAGCAGCGTTGTAATGGGTATCCCCTACGGATTGTGTTTGTATCTCCCACACCGACAGGAAATCTTTTCGAAGTGCATCGTCTGCGAAAATCTGCCTGACATCAAAACCCGCTAGTGAAGCGATCATATAACCCACTTCATCGGCTTTTAATTCCCGCTCTCTCCAGGCGGCTGCATCAAACACGCTTAACGTCATTTCCCGATGCAATACCGATAAAGCAGAATCGGCAAGATCCGGAATAGCCGATAAACTGGAGAACACATGTTGCTGCCATAAATCCCTTGAGCCCAGGTGGGCTAACTCATGACCAAGTACAAATGCGAGCCGTGCATCGCCGATCTCTTGATTCACCGAGCCATAAATAATATCCAGTGCACCTCGTGACAACACGACATTACCATCCGCCAGAGCAATAGCCCAGGGTCTGGCTTCGGTATCAATGATCACAAGAGATGCAGATGCAGCCTCACTATCAGCGGCACGTTTGATCTGATTAAATACCTCTATGGCGCGAGAAGCTAACGGATAGTTTTGTGGATCGACCCGACCAAATATGTCGATATAGAAACTCGCATTTGCGCGCTCATCAGACACCGAAGGTGATGCGCCTACTAAGCACAGGCTTAACACCAAAACCAATGAGTACCAACGATTCATGTCTTAACCAAGCGACAAAATGAGTTTGGTCGCTAATTGCCTCACCTGTTGCGCTTCCTGTGCACTCAAAGGGGATTCACCGGAATGCTGGTTAATTTCCTGCAGAAGCTGTTTTGTCGCGCTCGGCAAGTTTGGAACCGTATCGGCAAAATTGCCTGCATTAAAAGCTCTCAATGCTTCAGCTAGAACGTCTAAATCACCCTGCTGGGCCAAGCGACTTGCAGCAGCCAATGACTCCATTCCTTCTCCAAAGGTAACCCAAGGTACAGTTGAAGATTCCGACTCATCAGCCAGCAAACTGCCGCGCACCTGTGCCACGGTTGCCGCAGTGGCTTCTTTCTCATTTGGCAGTGAGACGATGCGCAGAGCCAGGTCGGCCGTCGCATTTTGCAATTCTACTGCATCCATTGAACCGGCAAGGCCAGTCAACTTAGCTGATACAACCGCTTGCGCTGCGACATTGGTGCTCTGGGAGTGTAGGAGCGCTGAGACTTCAAACAACCGTCGACCCAAATCAAACGATAGGAGTTCTGCAGAAGAACCCGGCGAATAACTTTGGACAACTTCCGCATCCATACTAATGCCCAGAGAAGCTAGCTCAGTGTGTTCCAATAAGGAGGCTGGCGTCGGGTGCGCGGCAATCGTAATACCGCCACCACCAGGAGCGAGGTCATCACTTCTGTTCACCAACGATACTATCAACACCGACGTGACGGCGAGTGCCATGACGGGCACCGCGACCCGGGCCATTTGATTTCCAGGGGTTGTGCCCGATCGAAACCATTCAACACACTGATTCAAAATATTCCCGGGTAGTTCGAACACTCTCAGCAACGGATTTTTAGCGGTCGAGACCACCGATTCTTCCGTGTTTGTAGTCGATTCGACCACTGATTCTGAATAGGCTTCCGCGGGAGTTTGAACGTCAGCGTCTTCGATGAGCGAGAGCACAGACTCCACTTTCTCATCCACCTGAGTGGCTCGCGTCTGTCGGTATTGTTTATACACTCGCTCAAGCACTTGCTCAGCCTCAGTATCAGCCTCAGAATGTTCCTTTTCGGCAACAGGATTTGCGTTCGTCAGGCCTTCTTCAGCAAGTCTGGCCATCACATCCTCCACGTGTTTCTCAGTCGACCGCCTACCCCGAAACGCTGCGAATAATTCCTCAGCACTTGGGTGATCCTCTGATTTTCTTGGCGTCTTGGAAGTCATGCGAAAGCTCTATGCTCACTAAGCGAGCCTGCTAACCTTTTTTGGGCAGATCGATAGCGGGTTTTCATCGTGTTCACTGGCACACCCAACAGCTCACTAAAGTAATCCCAGGAAAAACTTTCGTCCTTAAAGGCTCTTTGCGCCTGTGTCCAGACCAAAAATACTAAAAGCTCATCACCGTCGATTTCGGTTTGCCTGTTCGTATTTATAGCGGTCATATACTTGGTTCGCGCTGTTTCAAATAAATTCCAAGTGGTGGAAATGTCCAGGCCATTTAACTCAGCTAGATGTGCCCATTCCAATCGCTTACCTGGCTCCCAGTACTCAGATTCATGGCGCAGTAACCAGGCGGCGCGCTGATCGCTGGGCAGAGCGGGTATGAGCTCCCGAACCAAATGATCTACCAGTTCATCATTAATTAAGTTTGTCTCAGGGTCCTGATGATCACCCATCGATTCGATACGGTCGTAATCGGTATCTTCATCTTCTGCGACAATCACTTTCTCGCGAGTTCCTTTATTCCTCCAATGCTCCTTGATCATATTGCTCGCAATCATGGACAGGAAATTGGGAAATTTGCCTTCGTCCTGATAACTATCCAGATTTCGCGCAACTTGAACCCACACTCTTTGTGCGCAGTCTTCCGCATCGGCATCGTTCTTTAATTCACGACGAAACCGGCGATATAAAGTATCGTAGTGCCGACCAACGAGGATGCGCATGGCACCCTCGTCGCGGTTGTCGACATAACGCTTAATTAATTCGCCGTCGGATTCGTTGTTCATTCCTATCTCCCTAACTCATCAATCAAGAGGCATCTGCAACATCGAGCAGCTTAAATTCAACCCGACGATTTACCGCGGCTTTGGGATCAGCTGGCTCATACAAGTGCAACTCACCTTTACCGACAGGGTTCAAACGCGCCTGATCAATATTGTGAACACGAATCAGATACTCTTGTACTGCCAAGGCCCTTTGTTCCGACAAGCCTTGATTGTACTGTGCACTGCCTACGGCATCGGTATGCCCTTCGATTAATATAGCCTGATCGCCGCTCTGTTCGAGTGAGAGCATTTGTCCAACCGCATCAAGATAGGCTAACGATTCTTCTGTGACAGTGGCTTCACCAAAATGAAAGTTGATCAGCAATCCAAACCCGCTGCCTTCAGCTGGTGCAGCTTCGGTGGGTTCTGCCTGGGCAGATGCTGCAACTTCAGCTTCTGGCTCCACCTTAGTACCATCATCAAAGACTATTGATCGAGGTTGGTTTGGGAACATAATGTCTGCAAGTTCCTGAGCTGTCGGAGGTTCAGTAAACAGTGTGACCTCCTCAGCAGCGTTCCCTACCGAGGCCCAAGCTGCCGAAACACCGAGGGCCATGGCAAGTGTTATGGATAGATGGTTATTCATAATATTCTCCTTATGTCTCAATGTTCAGTTTGACTAGTTCGAAACTTCGATAACGAAAGTGTCGCGTAGAGGTACGGTCATCGCAGCTCCCCGATAGTACCCGTGAATTTGTTCCAGGCTCTCTACAGGCAGTGGCTGTAGATCTACATCTTTGAGCTGGGTGGGCATTCTTGCATCGATATCTTCATAAGACGCCATGCAGAGGATTTGCTCGTTCTGACCTACTCGATCGGTTTTAATTTGAAAGCTACCATTTCCCGGTATCGATAGAGTCTCTCCGGCTGACACTCCACTGTGAGGTCGGAAGCGATTAGGGAAAAGCTTAATCACCCCACCATCGCCCTGCTGGTAAAAACAAAATACATGGGCATCAGCCGACACTGAAACATCTAATTCCACACTCTCGCCAACTCGATAGACCGCAGGAGAAGCACCGAGACTACT
>JAHQVR010000333.1 GCA_019634245.1 Gammaproteobacteria bacterium | reverse complement strand
TTTTCAAACGTATATCCAGATCCTTCATAAGCGACCGCCTTCCATTCTTGATAGTCGCCCTGAGTATAAGATGCAATCACCTGCCTCCAAAATAATTTAGCACTATCGTTACCCTGGAGCACAGCAACCTCCCATCGACCAGGAAAATGACTAAATACTGACTCGGCCAGGGTACAACCAAAGCCCCGACGCTGGTGTTTTGGTTGAATATAAAAATCGGCTATCGCTGAACCATCACGGTTATATTTAAGCTCACGATTAACCATTGCAAATCCAATTGCCACATTAGACTCATCTACTGCAAACAAATGACGATCGGAGTCTGAAGAGTAGCTGTCCAAATAGCGCATGGCAGACGCGTACCAAGCCTCTTTGTCTTCGATCACTATATGTTGGCTCATATGCGTGATATAGCTATTGAAAAGGGGGTATATGTATTTCTTATCCACGAGCTGCACAGTCATCAGGCATCCTTGGTTCTACACTAATAGCGAAGTTGTATTGTCGCCTCACCCACAGCCAGTTTTAAATGGGCAATATTACGTTTAGCACAAGCTACGCATTGAGCCCTTTCATCCCCTCTTCTGTGTAGCGTTCGCCTGCCACTGTCAATTCATCCATCGCGGTATCGAGTTGATTCAACTCAGTCTCTGTAAAAGACACATCAACTGAAGCAGTGTTTTCTTCTAAATAAGGTATACGGCGAGTACCGGGGATCGGCACAACGTGTTCGCCTCGAGTTAATAGCCACGCCAGCGATAACTGTGCGGGTGTGCATTGCTTGGCCGTCGCAAAGCCTCGTATGCAATCCACAATAGCCAGATTTGTCGCAATATTTTCGTCCGAAAACCTCGGCAGATTGGCTCTGAAGTCATCGTCAGCAAACGTTGTAGATTGGTTGTACGTACCTGTTAGAAATCCTCTTCCCAATGGTGAATAAGGTACAAACCCAACACCCAGCTCTTTGCAAGTTGGCAGAATGTCTTCTTCAACATCACGCGTCCATAAGGAATATTCAGTCTGAACGGCGGACACAGGATGCACAGCATGGGCTCTTCGCAAGGTTGATGCACTGACCTCGCACAAGCCGATGTGTTTGACTTTCCCTTCCGCAACAAGCTTTGAGAGCGTTGTCATCACATCTTCAATTGGCTGGCTTTTATCGATGCGATGAACATAATATAAATCGATACTCTCCAGGCCAAGCCGTTTTAAGGATCCTTCGCATGCACTACGCACGTAGTCTGCACTGTTATCGATAACCCGCTTATATTCTCCAGGCTTTCTGACAATGCCAAATTTAGTGGCTATCTCTAGCGGTTGTGAGGTTTGTTTTATAAATCGACCCACCAATTCTTCGTTATGGTACGAACCGTAGGTTTCAGCGGTATCCAAAAAACTCACACCCAAGTCGGTCGCTCGGTGCAATACAGATAACGATTCGTCATCATCATGAGGGCCATAAAACTCACTCATCCCCATACAACCCAGGCCAATGGCGGAAACAGACAAACCTTGCCCAAGTGTTCTTCTTTGCATACCCAACTCCTTCACTTAAGATCGATACAGCTGACTAAACCCACTAGCCCCGGTCTCTCAGATATCGATTTATAAGAACCCCTAGGGGACTCGGCCTAAGAAATCCCTAACAACTAGGCTTTCGGCAATGGCGCTGCCGTTACGATTACACCATCGGTATCTGCATATACGTAGTTGCCAGGATTAAACTGCACTCCCCCAAATGCCAAGGGAATATCTCGTCTGCCCTGCGTAACCGGTATGTATTTTCTGGGACAGGTCCCGAGGGCATACAAGGCTACAGGGATGTCTTTTATCTGCAGCGTATCTCTTATATATCCATTAACGATAATGCCAGCGAAGCCATTATTCTGAGCAAATTTCATCAGATTCTCACCCACGATGGCGTAGTAGGTTTTCTCCGCATCCACCACCACAACCTTTCCTTCACCATTCTCGTCGCGTAAAAGTGTGATCAGATCGTTGTTGTTGTGCTCGAGCTTTATCGTAACAACCTCGCCTTGGCATTGAAGCGCTCCACCATAGTTTTGGTAGCCGGGGCCAAGCACGGAAACTTTATCGGGGTAGGTATCGCAGAAGTCAGCGGTGAAGTCACTCATAAGTAGGTCTCGATATAGCCTGACGCGCCCCTTTGGCGCGAACATAAAAAGATACTACCATCTCAGCGTCTATGTACTGAGGGCTTTTGGTAGAATATCCGCCTGATCAGGGGCGAGTGGAAAATGAAAGTCGTAACAGGTGTCATCGGCAACGATATTCATGTCGTGGCCAATCGATTAATGGATCTGTCGCTAAACGCCAGAGGCTACGAGGTGTTCAATCTGGGGGTTAACACGTACCTGGAAGAATTCTTTGATGCTGCTGTCGAAACCGGAGCCGATATCCTACTGATTTCATCACTCAATGGAGAGGCCGAGGGTTGGGGCCGCGAGGTTAAAATGCTCAAAGCCAAATACAAAAGCCTTGATAAACTCACCATGATGATTGGTGGCAATCTATCAGTGGGCAGTGGCAATGCCGACGATATCGTGCCCAGATTTAAAACCTACGGGTTTGATTTGGTATGCCACCAGGTTGACCTAAATACCGGGCTGGATATGCTCGAAGAATATATGCGGGAACGTAGGCACTAATGAGTCAGCTACAAGAAGAACGAGAGATCATTCTCGGTAACGAAAACGTCGACTCATTTGATTTTGATGAGGTCCGCGAGTTTGTAAAAGGTGCCGATGAGCAGCTGTTCATCTCTCATCACTTCGCGACCAAAGATAAAATGTTGGTACAACCTCGTGGCGGGTTTCCTACTTACGAAAAACAATACGCACTGTATGAATTTTTTGTCGATGCCAATGTTGACGTGCTGCCACTGACTATCGATTCAAACACCCGCCTTAACGACTACACAACAGCCAAAAAAATGCTTCGCCTCAGCGAAGCTAATGAAGTCGACATGCTCAACGGTTATCCGCTGGTTAACCACGGTTATCGCACAACCCGCAAGATGATGACGCATTTTAATCATCCAGTTAGTCTACGCCATGGCACACCCGATGCGCGCTTATTAATTGAAATCGCAATCGCCTCTGGGATATTTGAAATCGAAGGTGGGCCGATCACTTACCTTTTGCCTTATTCAAAAAACTTCCCTCTAGATAAGGCGTTTCTTTATTGGAAATATGTAGAACGTGTTTGTGCAGACTACTCAACCCTTAACAAGCCCATTAATCGAGAATCCTTTGGGCCGCTGACAGCGACACTTGTGCCGCCCTCAATCACGATTGTCATCCAGCTACTCGAAATGTTGCTATCACTTGAGGAAGGCGTTAAATCTTTTTCAGTATCGTTTGCGCAACAAGGCTCGATGATCCAGGACATCGTCACCGGCAAGGTAACCCGCACACTTGCCAATCACTACGCAAAGCAAATCGGATGTGAGGATGCGGTAATCAACCTTGTGTACCACCAATGGATGGGTGCCTTCCCAACTAATCGTGATTCAGCCGATCAGCTCATTAATATGTCTACCGTTATCGCATCGATGGTAGGTGCAGACAAAATCATTACAAAAACCCGTGAAGAAGCAGTTGGTATTCCTACTAAAGAAGCAAACGCTCAAACGGTTGCCAACACCCAATACACATTAAACATACTTGGTGGGTTGCCGGCCATCACTGATGAGCAAGAGGAAGAGATACTGACTGCGGAAGTACACGCGATTATGGAGGCGGTTTTTAATGATCCGGCCGATACACTTTGGCGTAAAGTGTTCAACTCCATCAAAAATGGCATTATCGATGTGCCGTTTTCACCGCATATAATCAATCACAACAAAATGATCACCATTCGTGATCCTGATAAAAATATCCGCATCATTGATCGTGGCGGTGTACCCATACCAGATCATTGTCTCGAATACGAAAAATCATGCTGCGATCTTAATAAGGACACCACCAGCATCGTCAATGACATTATCCACGACATCGGAATAATGCAGTGAGTACAGGTACCACCAACATTAACTCATCTGGCAACGGCTCGGACAAGCTCCTGGTCGATATCGGTAGCACTTACTTCAAGGTCAGTACAGCTAACTCCATAGAACAGCATTTTCGGGATTTCAACAAACGAATTCTGGACGATTTAATGCACAAATGTGGGGATACAGTACAGCGATACGAAGCTCAGGATATTCATATATGCTCATCTGCTAATGGCGGACTAAGCACCCTGATCATTGGTTTAACTCAGTCTTACTCGTTAAAGTATGCCACCAACATTGCTTACAACTCTGGTATCAATGTTATCGACTCTATCGTTTTTCAAGATATCGAAAGCTACTCCATACCCAGCGAATTAATCGACGTTGTCATCATTGTTGGCGGTATCGACTCAAACTCTGGCGTATTTGACGAAAGGCTTAACAGCTATTTGGCAAAACTAAATTATTCAAACGTTGTTTACGTAGGCAATGCGAAAGACGCCACCGTTATCGATTCGACAATCGGTAATCTCGTCGTACTGCCTAATATTATTGACAATCGACTGCACATCGTCGAAAACCACCTAAAAGATTTTCTCACCAACCTTTACCAGCAAGATATAGAGGGCAAAGACGACATTAAGCATTTGTACGATATCACCGGCAACCAAATTTACTCCACGCCCTTTGTGGTTAATAAGTCACTACCGTATATCAACGCTTCATTTTCGGTAACCGATCCATTTATATTGATCGATATTGGCGGCGCGACTACGGACGTCCACTATTCCAAAGACTTGGTTAGCGACAATATCGTAACTGAGCAGGGCCATGACAGAATCGTTTTTAAAAAACTTGGGGTATACAAATCTCGTCAGTCCCTGATTTTTACCGCGGAGAACAACGAATATGCCTATGAGCTGCTTATGCACCTCAAGGTCACTGAGAACATCTATAAAGAGAGTAGCGAAAAAGCGACAAAAATATTAATGCAGTTAGCGATATTCCTCGTGCTATGCAAGATGTCACACTATCGCCCGGCTTATGTCACGCTTAAATTGCTTGCCATGAACTCTATTGTGTTTACAGGTGGCATCACGAAAGTACTCAACAACGAAGATATCGAAGACGTCGTCGCTTTTTTCTACAGAAAAATACTCAATTCTGACCACAAGCCTGTGACCGTGCTAGACAATAATTACGATATCTGGACTATCGGCGCGAAGGAACATGCAACATGTCAATAAACAGCATACGCAACCTGTTAGAGAGCGCAGCCCAATGGCAGCCTGACAAAATAGCGTTAAAGTTTGATGAGAAGCAACTGACATACTCTGAACTGCTCTCACGAGTTAATCAGGTTGCTTTGTACCTACAAGAACTCGACCTACCCAAGGGCGCGCGCGTAGGGCTTTACGCCAAAAAAGACGTATCCCAAGTAATCGCCATATTGGCTATTCTCTCAACCGACTACATTTTAGTGCCGCTAACAAGGCTATTAAAGCCGGAGCAAGTTCAATACATTATCGATGACTGTGAGATTCAGTGCGTTATTACAGACAAACTTAAATTAGAAAGCATCGAAGAAATCAATTTTAACGGCCATATCATCTCTATAGAAACCGCTGGCAAAGATATACCTTCATTTGAAGAGATATTCAAGTACTACAACAAGCCCTTCCACTGCGACATCAGTGGGCATACCAATGCCGTTATCACGTATTCGTTCGGGCTCACTGGTACACCCAAAGGCATTGTTATCTCACATCGCAATTTGATCGACTCCGCACGTGTCGTATCTCAATATCTTGATCTAAACGAAAACGATGTGATCTCGGGCCTGCTTATATTCAACCTCGACTACGGCCTAAACCAGATATTTTGTGCGCTATTTAACCGAGCAACGCTGGCGCTCCACCGATTTATATTACCCGGAGATTTTTTCAATCACTTGATCAATGATGAAGTGACTGTGTTGCCCTTAATGCCTGTAAACATCTCGCAAATGTTCGATGAGGATCTCTACACCCCGTCGGCTGTCGAATTACTCGATAGTGTACGAATAATTACCTCTTCAGGCGGCAATGTAACCGAAAAAATGATCCACGATTGTGAGAGCACCTTTAGAAACGCTCGGTTTTACTCTATGCACGGGCTAACCGAAGCCTTTCGCTCAACCTATCTTGACCCTTCGCAGATTAAGATTCGCCCCGATTCCATCGGTAAGGCAATCCCAGATGTGGAGCTTTATGTTATCGACGAAAACGGCAATGAATGCTCGCCGCGAGAAGTCGGCGAACTCATTCATAGAGGCGGCTATATCTATCGAGGTTTCTGGAACGCACCCCAGGAAACATCGGAAAGATTCAAATCAGTGCAGATACTAAAAGATGTTGTTGACCTAAAAGGGCAACTCGTTGACGAAATTGTGGTTGCCACTGGCGATTACGTATACAAAGACGAGGAAGGCTATTTATATTTCGTTGATCGACGCGATGACATGATTAAAACCAGCGGTTTCCGTGTCTCACCTTTTGAAATCGAATCTGTCGTAGAGAAAAATCTGCCACAAATTCAGCAATGTGCAGTGTTCGGCATGGACAATCCTCAAATTGAAGAAGAGATCGTCATGGTGTACTCCGCGCCCGGTGAAATATCCGAAAAAGAAATTACCTTCGAACTAAAAAAACATCTAGCTTCTTATATGATTCCCAGTCGTATCGTATACCGTAAATCATTACCCTTAGTGCAAAGTGATCAGAACCAGATAAATAAAGAAGAGCTCAAACGAGAACTGGCAGGCGCCTGATTAGCTGCATAACTGCGCAGTCTTTACTGTAAAGGCCATTACCATAAGTAGCTATACAGCCTTGACAGGCTACTGCACCAAATCTGCACATTACCCAACACTTCCTCTCTGTATCAAAACTTGTATTTAAAACTTGTCTGAAACACTACCGCATTATTCTTATCATAATCATCATTATCAAACGACTGCGCGAGATACTCCGCCCTTAGTCTAATGTCCGTATTTTTGGTTAATGCGATGCCGTACTTCATACCCAGTGTCAAACTTGTCATTGCATCCAAACGATAGTCTGAACTAGCAATACTATCCGCCGGCAATATCGGGTTTAAGCCTTCATCAACATAAAATCGCCTATAGTAAAAATCAGCCTGTGATTGTCGATAGACTCGCACATGAGGCTCAATATATTGTCGTTGCGTTAGCTTACGGTGATAACGAAAATCAGCAGTATGTGAATTGATCCCCCAATCGTCATGATAAAGACGATAACTCACATGTATCGAGTGTGGTGTATCACCAAGCTGATGCACAATCTTGCTAAACAAGCTTGTACGCAAACGCGATTCAGGTCGGCTATCATGAAAATTCGCAACAATTCGATTGTCTGCATCGGTTGCGCTGATTATTTTATAAGGGTCAGAGTGATAGCCTTGTGACGCACTCAGGCTAATATTCATTTGTGCAACCGTTTGCTTGTTTAAAACCTTTGTACCACCCACAAGCGCTTCGATTGTATTACGTTCTCCTTTGCCAAAGGCTTGTGTTTGCGAAACATCGCCCAAAGGCTGCGGCGTATTACCTGACTCACTTTGATATATTGAATCATACGTAGCTGAAATCCCAGCTGTAACACTTGCTAGCTTGTCGGCACGCTCACGCGTAACACCTGCGCTGGCACCAAACGACTCATAGTCAGACTCCTGAGAGACCACGGCACCATAGTTTATTGAAACCGTTCTACTTGTGGGTCGCGTCAGATTAAATCCGGCCTGTATCCGCGTATCTTCAAACGTACTAAGAGAATAATCAGACGCACCTCCAGCTGCAAACCCAGCACCTCCCGATACGCCGGTAAAGGTAACCACTGAGTTATCACTGCGCACGGCACCGGTAGGCGAAGCACCTGACATCGTATCGTGTACAAGGCTAACAACAAGTTCATTGCCCTCGGTAACGCGCGTCAGATTTGCCATCGATTTGGCTACAGATACTCGATTATTTGTCTCGACATAGGACAAATAGGAGGTATCAACCTCCCATGCTGGATCCTCTGCTTGAGCATTTACAGTGACCAATGACAGAGTAGCAAGGGCTAATTTATTCTTTAATCCACTCATTTTTAGTTACACCCACATCCGCCACCTTGTATACCGCTACCTCCTTTGGATCCTTCTTTAGAGAAATAGATATGGTCATCAACAGATTGATCCATTACATCGGTTATCAGCTGCATATCCTCTCGCGCTAATGTTCCACGCTCCCATGGTTTAACCTCATCAAGATGGAGAATTTGTCCGGTAGTGCTACATCCAGCGAGACCAAAAAACCCAACTGAGACGACTAAAAGTTGGATGGCAGCAATATTTCTTGATTGATTAAAAAATGCTGTCCGACAGATTCTCATTCGCCACCTCCTATCACCTTCGTTATTTCATATTCAAGCAAAGCTGTATCACGTTTACGAAATCCAATATGACTAAAAATAATCTCACCATCCGGGTTTATTAGATAGGAGCTGGGCATACCTCTGACATTGAAAGCCTCAGCAGTGACACCTTCACTATCAAATGCGATATCAATGTCTGCCCGTACATCCTCGAGAAATCTATCTGCATCATGACGATGTTCATCCAGGTTAATGGCAATGACTTTTAAGCCATCGTCTGCATACTTATCCTGTATTTCGTTCATCCAGGGGAACGATTGACGACAAGGAGCACACCAGGACGCCCAAAAGTCGACATAAAGATACTGGCCGCGATAATCTGCCAGTGTTTTTTCACCAGAAACACCCGGTAGAGAAAATGCGGGCGCGGCGGATGAGCTTGATTCTGCGGCAGTCACGAAGTTAGAAACAAGCAAGGAGGCCTTAACGCTTGTTACAAACATGAATGTAAGGAAAAAAGAATAGAATCCTGACTTTGGATTTGTTTTAAGCGAATGCATGGACACACCTCAGCAATTAAAACATGATCGAATGCTCGATCGACTAACTGCTTAGCGGCCGTATACTTGTTGCAATTTACATTGCAACGTGACGAATACCTCTATCGTTGACACCAAAAATCAACATTATGAGATTTTAGAAAGCTTTCTGCTTTTGCGCCATGCAACAATGCAAGCGTTGACAGGACACCGGATTCGGTACAACTATTACCTGCAACAGTAACGGAAGCTGGCGCATCAAGTACAGGCCAGCCAGTTTTGGGATGTAGAACATGACCAAAGCGTATGCCGTCTTTTAATAAAAATCGTTGTGCGTCACCGCTTGTTGTTAAGGCACCACGTTTGAGTTCGATAGTCTTTACTGCAATACCTGAACTGCGCATTGCCTCTATGCCAACTACCCAGGCCGATTGTTTATTAGGAGCACACCCGGCGTGCAAATCACCGCCAAAATTCACTAAAAATGGTAAATCGGTTGCCTCGCGCAACAGGGCTACCGTGCGATCTACAGCGTATTCCTTGCCAATGCCACCAAAATCAATCTGCATATCCTGCGGTAGGGCCACAAACGGCGATTGCCAGTTCACTTTTTCCCATCCGACTAGATTTAGCAGCTTATTGACAGCGCTTTCGGGTGGTATATTGTCCGAGCCATCAAACCGCCAAACTTGCCCTAGCACACCGGATGTTATATCGAACAATCCATCCGATAGCGTAAAACACTGGTCAGCGAAATCGAGAAGTCGCGCCGTTTCCTGATCAACCTCAACCCTAGCACCACCGCTATGATTAATCTTGTGTACGATATTGTCGTCGCGATAACGACTAAACGCATGTTCTATTCGAAACGCTTCATCACGTGCAATTTTTCCAAGCCGCTTGGCTAATTTACGCGATGATGTTTCGATCAATACTTCGCACGGACTCGCCATTGCTTGGAAGTTGATCGCAAAGTAATGTTCGTGTTGTGTTAACTGCACCTGCTACCTCGAGGTTACCAAAACGAAGTTTCTTCTGTAATTCACAATTCAAACAACCTGTGCACATTGTTAATATAACTGACACTGCAATCGCCCGATAACATTTTCAGATCCGTGTTTCGGTTGTTACTGGATGTGCAAATGGTCAGATTGCCAATCAGCTTGAGACAATTCAATCTTATTGTCATTAGCTGCTCTCTATTTTCACTGACGGCTTGTTCACCGTCATCACCCAATGTAGCAGGCGTGACGCCAGGTGTAGCATCTGCTGCTGGCGGATTCGCCGCGCCACTAAGCGACGCCAATTTTGAAGCGTTACCGTTGGACACTCAGTATCAACTCGTTAATAAACTACTTGGTACATTATATAGCGGAGTATCTGTGGATGAGTTCTACGCTATTGAGCCTGGTTCAAATTTGCAACGGCGTCGCGAGAGTGCACCAACCCTGGCCACCATTAGAACCGCACTGCAATCGCGACTGGAACCCGCCACTCGTCTGAGATTAGATCAAGAGATCATCGGTGTAGATGAAAATGGCAATGAGCAAGAGGATATCGACCCCTTGTTCCACTTTGATGATAATCGACCTAAACAGATGCCACTGGCTCGGATTTATCACTTCCCGTTAAGTCATGATGTATTTTCACAATGGATGGCATGGCACCTGGCCAACACCATACTGTTTTCACCAGCCGAAGAAATTGATAGCGCTGATATCACCGATGTCCAAAACCTGTTTCGTAGGCTTGATCTGAGCATATCGGAAGGCAAGGGTATTCGCGAGATGATAGCGGTACATCAGCGTAGCGTACAAAACTGGCGACGATTTCGTTCACCAGAGGACAACACTCGCGAAATGATGGAGATATACCTTGGCTTATTTGATAACGATGCAGAGGTACCACTTGCATCACAAGCTTGTCAAGATCTCTACCTGACCGATGAACGCGATGGATACAAACTGGCCTACACCGACTATCCAAATTCAGAAACCGTGCAAGTACTGGATCAATACGTCCTCAACTGTAATGATTTTTATGATGTGGTTGCTGGTCATCCATTATTGATCCCTCGTGTTGTCAGTGTGCTGGTTGACTACTTTTTTGACGGCTCGTC
>JAHQVR010000332.1 GCA_019634245.1 Gammaproteobacteria bacterium | reverse complement strand
GTCCGGATTGGACATGGTATTCACACGACGCAGCAGGTGATGCCATAGACCCACCGCACGATCAAGCCATCTCGATGATTATCGATCAAGGCTATGAAACCATGGAAGGAGCATCGGGTGACGATTGGATTGCCGTATCTCAATCTATGCGTGCCTATCTACGGTTTTCTGTTCTCGGTGGTGTCATTGCCCAACAGATTCGAAACTTGGGCTATCCGGCAAAAGCTCACACCGTATTGGATGGCGAGGTTTTGCAGCCGCCGTTGTTACTGCTTTCAGGGTTAGGAGAGGTTAGTCGTATCGGTGAGGTGATCCTGAATCCCTATTTGGGACCA
Organism: Gammaproteobacteria bacterium; assembly: GCA_019634245.1. The sequence goes on along the minus strand of JAHQVR010000332.1, from coordinate 32,254 downwards.
AGATTAAAGTCTGGTGTGGTGACCACCACCATGCCAATAGCGCACGATCAACCGATAGATTTTGGCTTGCAGAACTTTTGTGAAAACTGTAATAAGTGCGCCAGAGAGTGTCCCTCTGGTGCTATAACCGCTGGTCCGAAGTTGATGTTCAACGGTTATGAGATCTGGAAATCCGATTCTCAAAAGTGTACGACGTATCGTATTACCACTGAAGGCGGAGCGATGTGCGGCCGCTGCATGAAAACCTGCCCTTGGAATCTTGAAGGATTGTTTGCCGAAGCGCCGTTTCGCTGGACTGCGATGAATTTTCCAGCTTCGGCAAAATTACTGGCACGTTTAGATGATGCGGTGGGCAATGGGGAGCGAAATCCGCTTAAAAAATGGTGGTGGGATCTCGAACGGCAAGAAGACAGTAGTTATCGGCCCACAACAAAGCCAATCAATGAACGAGATTTGGATAAATCACTTAAATTGAAATATGAAGACCAAACACTGGCGGTCTATCCTGCCCACCTGGCACCTCCACCTTGGCCATTTCCGTTTCCTATGGATAGAGAAAAAGGCATTGAAGCCTACCAGGCCATGATTACTGCTGAACAGTATCAAACAAAACTCCTGCGTGGAGAAACTGAAGGTTTAGCTCATGAATATCGCATTGAGGGTGATGCGCCGGTGCTGCGTGTTGAATTAACCCATGTGGAACCAATGACAGACCGCGTGACGAAATATGAGTTTTCATCCTTACCAGGAGAAGAATTGCCGCCCTGGCAAGCCGGTGCGCATCTGGATATTGTCGTAGCACCTGAGTTTTTACGGCAGTACTCAATGTCGGGCAATCCATCTGATCGCACTAAATACCAGATTGGAGTGCTTCGAGAGGATGAGGGGACGGGTGGATCCAAGCTACTGCATCGCATCTTCACAAAAGGTAGAAAACTCTTTATTTCCAAACCCATCAATCATTTTCCACTCGCCAGTGACGCTACTCACCATTTGCTCATGGGGGGTGGAATTGGCATCACGCCAATGATTGCGATGGCCCATGAATTGAGTGAAAAGGGCGGAAGTTTTGAAATGCACTATTCGTGCTCCCGTCGGTCTGAGGCAGGCTTTTTGGACGATCTAGCGGAAGTACCATGGAAAGAAGCAGTGCATCTGTATTTCTCTGATGAAAACAAACGAGCTGATCTTGAGCGAATTATTCCCGCCTATGAAACAGGATTGCATGTGTACACCTGTGGACCAGATCGTTATATGCAGGCGGTCATCGATGCTGCAACCCAGCTTGGATATCCAGATGAAGCTCGGCATTTAGAATATTTCTCTGTGCCTGAGCTACCTGATTACATCAACCATCCGTTTACGCTCAAACTAATAAAATCTGATAAAGAGTTTCTTATTCCTGCAGAGAAATCCGCTACTGATGTTTTAACAGAGCATGGTGTGGATATCGATGTTAAATGCTCTGATGGGTTATGTGGTGTATGTAAGTGCACAGTAGTCAGCGGTGACGTAGAACACCGGGATTTTGTGTTGTCTAAAAAACAACAAGAACACCAAATTATCTTATGTCAAAGTCGTGCAACGCATCCCGAAGGGGTGCTTGAGATAGATTTATAAGAAAAAGGCATCAGCACTTTTTGTACTGATGCCTTTGATTGGTAAGGCTTGAACTAAAGGTTTCTTTTACCGATTAGTTAATCCAAGTCTCAACGATATCCATATTCTCCTCAACCCATGTCTCAGCGACGTCTGCTGGGTCTTCACCGTCTCTACCAATAGATAGAATCCAGCTATTGATAGTATCTGGGTCTAACTGCACCTGCGATAAAAATTTCGCAGCAGCAGGGTTACGATCTTCAAGTGATTTAGAGTAGGCCACATAGATGGTTGCATCCTTGTTTTCGCAGTTAAACGTTGATACTTCCAACCAATCTTCCTGATCCAGTTTGACATCCTCACATCCCTCGGTTCTTCCTGCTTCGCTCAAAGGGCTTAACTCGTAAGCTGCGTGAATCCACTCAGGCGTCCAGTAGTAAAACAAAATAGGATCTTCGCCAGCAATAGCACCTTTTAACTGCGCCAGGAATGTTGCTTGTGGAACAATTTCTGGTTCCCAAAGCTCACTCAGCCCATAACTTTTGAATTTTACCTGCCACATTTTGGTGGATTTCCAGCCTGCGTCGCCCGCCCAGAATTCACCTTTACCGTTGCCGTCTTTGTCGAACATGGCAGCGATTTCCGGCTTTTGTAGATCATCAAATGAGCTTACTTTGTCCGCCATATAGGAAGGAACATACATCATTTGTGTTCCAGCGTAGGGCTTATTGGCAGCCACTGACTTGGCACCATCGATATACTTGTCCCAGATGGCTTGCTGATTGGGCATCCACATATCGGTGTATACATCAACAGAACCATCACCCTTGTCCATGCCGGCCGCAATGACGGCTTGCTCTGATAGCCCTTCCACGATCTCTGCTTCTGAACCTAGAGGCCCGTTGATAACGGCGGCTAACACATGCCCTATAGCCTTGGCACCTGTCCAACTTAAGTCAGATATGGCCACTTTTTCCTGCGCATGGACTGCACTACTGCAAAACACCAATGCAGCAGCCACAACCTGGTTTCGTAACTTCATTATTTATTTCCTCTTCGTGTGTTTAAACAATATTGCACCTGAAACGCAACACAGGCGATTATACAATTTGAGATACAGCGCGCACCTCAGGACCTTGCTATTGCTGCGTATTGGCCCTTTGAACAATTCGATCGATTACCATCGCTATTAATGCGATGGCAATACCCGCTAACATGCCACGCCCAACTTCACTTTGGCCGAGTGCATCAACAACAATAAATCCCAAACCGCCAGCACCAATGATAGCGGCTATGACTGCCATCGATAGACTCATCATAACCACTTGATTTAGTCCAGCCATGATGGACGGTGTCGCTAACGGCAACTCAACCCGTGTCAGCAGTTGCCGAGGGCTTGCGCCGAAAGCTAGCGCTGCTTCTTTGGTTGACTCAGGTACCTGTTTTATTCCAAGTGCGGTTAGCCGTACCATTGGTGGCATAGAGAAAATGACAGTGGCTAGTATCCCCGGTGGTTTCCCGATAGAGAAAAATGCAACTGCTGGCAATAAGTAAACAAACGACGGAATCGTTTGCATGACATCGAGCACCGGTGTGACAATCATAGAGCCGAATCTGGATTTACCCACCCAAACGCCTAATGGCAGGCCCAGTAGCACGCAAATTATCGTTGAAGCAATAACAATCGACACAGTACTCATCGCTGTTTGCCAGAATCCAAATATCCCTAGATAAAAGAGAGTGGCCGCTGTGAATATGGCGACTCTAGGCCCGGCGAAGTAATACGCAATCAATAAAAACATGCCAGCGGTCACGGGCCATGGGGTTCCGACGAATACGGCTTCGATGGCATTGAGCAACGATCTAAGCCATTTGGTGATTCCGTCAAAAATGTGCCCGTAATGAACTTTGGCTTCGTCGATACTTTGGTCGGTGACCTCCGAGAGCCAAGTATTTAAATTGACTGGTCGTTTTGCAGTGGACTCTTTTATGACTTTTTGGCGAGTGCCGTCCTCAGCACGTTCCCAAGAGACCGCTGGAGGACGTTTCAACCAAACTAGTGTCGGAACTTCTGAAATAGTGACGCAATCGAACCGTTGTTTAAACGTTACTGGTTTCGCATCTTGTATGGCTCTTGCTACTTTGATGCAGGCTCTGGCATCTGGCGCATCTTGCGTTGATCTGTACAGCGTTAATGGTGCCACCAATGCTACGATGAGCCCGGCGATAATCCAACGGGAAGATTTAACACCGGAATTAACCGCGGAATTGATGCGCCAGGCACTGTACTGTCGGTAGTACAGACGATTGGCCAACCAGCCGACAACGAGTCGACCAACAATAAAAAACAGTATTGCAGCAATTAAATGGGCTGTAGTCCAGTTATCAAAACGTTCAATTAAATACGCTTTTTCATCCAAAATAGCCTGTGCCTTTGCGACGGAATAACGATACACCAGGCCCAAATTCGCAGCCGCCATCATGTCGGTGGCAAAGCTAATCCAGAAAAGTAACCAATTTCCTCTAAGTGCAGCCCAAAGAAAACTCCCTAGCATGGCTGCGAAGTTGAAATGCAAAAACGGAAGCTTTGATTGTTGAATGTTTAAGAAGGTATCGGCGTAGTAGTCGGGATTTTTTTCAGCAAACGTGCCGAACGCTTTTCTGACTTCTAGATCATCTCTGCCAGACTCCACTGCTTGCTGGCGCTCAGCCGCTACGTCGGCCAAGCTTGTGCTGGCGTCAATATTGTCAGGGCTAGTGCTCATGATGCATCCCCTTGTATACCCCTAAGTAGTGCATCTTTGGTCACAATCCCCACGCACTTATTATCATCGTTAATCGCAATAGGATTTTCGCTGTCGACGGCAAGATCGATGAGCGTATTTAAATCAGCTTCAGACGATGCCGAAGGCCATTGCTCTAGATTCTGCAATGGACCGTGTGTCGACACATAGTTCTCTACAGGCGTCATTACAGTATGGGCGTAGACGAGCTTGAGGCGTGAAATCCCTTGTACGAAGTCAGCTACGTAATCGTCGGCTGGGCGCGTCACGATATCTTCTGGTGTTCCAATTTGAACGATAACGCCATCTTTCATGATAGCGATACGTGAACCCATTCGAATCGCTTCGTCTAAATCGTGTGTGATAAACAAGGTCGTTTTACCCATCACCGCCGAGAGTTCCAAGAACTCATCCTGAAGGCCTCGCCGGATTAAAGGGTCTAGTGCGGAGAAAGGTTCATCCATTAACAAAATCTCAGGATCTGCCGCCAGGGCTCTGGCAAGACCAACCCGTTGTTGCATACCTCCGGATAGCTCCGAGGGCATACGGTCTCCGTAGCCTTGTAGGCTGACTGTGTCGATGACTTTGTTCGCCAATTGCATGCGAGTGAATGCATCCACGTTACGTAGCTCAAGCGCAAACGCAATATTGTCGCGTACAGTGCGGTGTGGCAAAAGCGCCATGTTTTGAAACACCATGCCAATGCGATCAGCTCTGAGCAATCGCAGTTCTCGATTGTTCAACTTGCCCACATCGACGCCACCGACGAGAATTTGCCCGTGTGTTGGTTCGATTAATCGATTGATGTGGCGTACCAGGGTCGATTTTCCAGATCCTGACAAGCCCATAATGCAGAAGATTTCAGCTTCATGGACATCGAAGGACACTTCTCGAACGCCAACGACCGCCTCGAACTTCTCTAGTACCTCTGGTTTGGAAAGATTGTCGGAACGGATAGCCTCGAGCGCCTCGGGTGCACGTTCACCAAAAATTTTCCAAACATCCCGAACTTGAATTACGGCGTTGCCGGATGTTGTTTGAGTGCGTTCGCTTTGAGTAACGGCTGATTGAGCTGTGCTTGCTGCCATAAGATGATTATGCTCGTGCTCTACTGCGAGTGGGATCTACAAAAGGGATATCGCAACACGTGGCATGCAAACGCTTAGCATGACCATCAAGCTTGCCCACTTCGAGGTGTGTTCCCGGTTCGGCGTATTCCACGGCTAGCCTTGCCATGGCGATGGCGCAATCCAGTGTGGGAGATACCGTAGCGCTGGTAACAACCCCGATTTGTCTACGATCGACCATCACTGGATCGCCCTGTATTGGAGCTTCATGGCCATTGAATTTTAAGCCTTTAAGCATTCTTCGGGGCTGTTGTTGATTTCGCACCAAGGCGTCCTTACCGATATAGTCTGATTTTTTCAAATCAACGGCAAAACCAAGCCCAGCTTCAAAGGCGTCAACATCTGGTCCAAATTCTGCACCAGCGGCCATCAACCCAGCTTCTATTCTGATGGTTTCTAGAGCGTCTAGCCCCATCGGTTTTACGCCAAGATCCTGGCCTGCTTCTATCAATGCATCCCAGATTGCTATAGCGGAATTTGGGTGTGTGAATATCTCATAGCCCAGTTCACCGGTGTAACCCGTGCGCGTTAACTGGAATGGTTCGCCGTTGCGGTCATGCAGGCGGGCCACTGTTGATCCGAACCACTTGAGCTGATCTGCAGCGGCAGTAGTGGGTTGTGTAAAAGCAATGCGGGATATCAGCTCGCGACTCTTGGGGCCCTGAATGGCCAGATTGGGCAACGCCGAATATAACGATTTTATCCAAACATTTAGTTTTAATTTTTTTGCTATTTCTCTCAAATGTATTCCGCTGTCATCAGAGCCACAACACCAGCGAAACGTATCCGCACTCAATCGAAACAGGGTGCCGTCGTCGATAACGCTTCCCATCTTGTCAGTGATCAAGGCGTAAATGCCTCTGTTAACGCTGAGCTTTGTGATATCCCGGGTGAGCGCTTTCTGTAACAGCGTTTCAGCATCTGGGCCGAGGACATCAAATTTTCTTAAAGAGGATAAATCTTGCACCGTTACGGCCTCACGACAGGCGTGATATTCCTCAACAGCGCCTGTGCCTTCATAGAGTTGGGGCAGCCACAAGTCTCTAGCCACGTTGTAGTGTCTGGTAAGCGCGCTCGTGCGTGCGTGAAAGGCTGAGTGTTCAGTCAAGATAGCCTCCGAATCTGGCTCACTACGATAAGCCACGGCGTGTCGTATTGGTGAGTGTTTTTTGTAGATGCGAACATGCACATCAGTAGGATTCCAGCCATTTATAGGATCAACATCATCGGGACAAGCGGTGGATACCGCCACAAGATCAGCCAGAGCTTCTAGCGCTACGTAGTCACCGGGACGGGACCAAGCTTCATCCGATTGAATTCGGTTGTCGCCATGATGTATCCAAGAATTAAAAAAGAAATTGATAGCGGGCCAAGCCGCTTTTGCGGTAATGCCGAAGGGTTCATAGGCATTAGAAATGTTGTCGGAGCAATTGAGATGTCCAAAGAATCCGCGCTCTTCGTATCCTCTGGCGGTACACGCATAAGCAAAGGTGTCGTGACGGCCCACCGTGTCTTGCTTTAAAAGCAATAGCGGTTGCATATCTTGATCGTAGAATTTATCAAACAGCCCTGGAGAAGGGTAGGCGCCACGTACCATAGAGCGGGTCACTGTAGAATCGATATAGCGCTCCACACCCTGATGTAACGCGCAAGAACTCATGGCCATAAAATCAGAGCATTGCTGGCCTTCTACATCGACTATCTGAATCACTTCACCCGAGTTAACTTCGTAAGCCCTCGCTGTACCTCTTGGAATTGTGAATTCGTCGCGTACATCTGCCAGTGGCTCAGGCAAAGAACGTAATGTTGAATGAGCTTGGGCATGCTCGAAAGTTATTGCGCCGCCCATACCGCCCGAATGGACACGCTCTGAGTTGAAGATCTCATTGGGGTGAATTGACAACCACAAAGTGGTTGCTGAAGATGCGCGAATAACAAACGATTCACCCGCTAAAGTGGTGGCGTCAAACACAGACACACATGGCAGGGTATGACTGCCTGATTTCTTATCGGGCGCAGAACCCCCCTGATTACGATACCACTGAGAGATCTCTGCTACCCCAGGCATGGTGGTATCGATCTCTTGGATAGGGTTGTTATTCAAACCAATGGCCGAATAATCACTAATGCCTGTAGCGTTTACTGCAAATAGCAACACAGCCGTTGAGCCATCGACACTATTTAGAGTGACTAGATCGTCTGATCCTAACGCTAACTTTACGGGGCGTGCAGGCCGAAGCAATCGGGCCGTGTGCTGGGTTTGATAACCCCTGTAGGCTCGAGACGAAGAGTCCATGCCCCCATTGGCGGGCTGGAATAACCAATTTAGCTCTGACGGAGCGTTGATGGGTGGCCGCGCATAAGTGTCGTATTGTTTATAACTCTTCACTTGTTTTAGCCACACTCCGGTATAGAAGAACGCCTGAAACAACTAGTATTGCGCGATAAAACAACGGATTCGGTAACACCAAATTGTTCATAAATTTGCCATGTAACCGGTTACATATGCGAGTATTATCCAATCTATGGGGAAGCAGGTCAAGTCCGCTCAGGTCAGACCTTCCGCGCATTGGCAGAGTATTGTGGTTGAGACTACCGACACAAAATCTGGAATAAGGCAGATTGCAAGCATGGCCGGCGTGTCAACAGCGACTGTGTCTCGAGTGCTCAATGGAAGTGCACGCGTCAGTGCACAAACTCAAAAAGCTGTGCTTGAGGCAGTTGCCCAAAGTGACTACCGACCCAATGCAGCAGCAAAGGCGCTGGCGACCAAACGCACCCATACCATTGCTGCCGTGATCCCAACGCTTGAGCACTCCATCTTTGCCACATTTATGAATGCGCTGGAAGATCAGTTGGCACTGTCGGGTTATAGCCTGGTTATCGCTACCCACAGATTTGACTATGACACGGAAATTCGCAGATGTAACGAAGTGTTGAAGCTGGGGGCCGAGGCGATCATTGTATCGGGTGCTGAACACCTTCCCGAGTTACACCAACTTCTACGCAGCGCTTCAGTGCCTTGTTTGTATACGAGCGTCTATGCGCCGGAGTCCGAAGTGGTGTCCATTGGCTATGACAACCTGCGACTGGGCAAAAAAGCTATCGAATATCTTGCGTCACTCGGCCATCAGAACATCACGGTTTTGCATGCTCCACTTCATAACAATGATCGGATGAGGCTAAGAGTCAGAGGTGTGCAACAGGCTGAAAAAGGCCTGGATGAACTTAATATAGATTATGTCGAATCACCGTTCGGTATTGAAGCAGGTGTGCAACTGGTACAGCGTTGGATAGATACTCACAAACTGCCTGATGCCTGTCTATGCTTAGCTGATGTATTCGCGTTGGGCGTGTTGCTTGAAGCTCAGCGACTCGAACTTAAAGTGCCTGAGCAGGTATCTCTCATGGGGTTTGAAAATGTAGACTGGGCTGAGCATTGCTCTCCGCGCCTTACTACTATTGCCCTACCTTCAGTGGAAATGGGGAAAGCCGTCGCCCACGCATTAGTTTCACATCTCGATGATGGGGCTGCATTGGAACACACCGATTTTGATGCATCCATCATTGAACGCCAATCGACACAAATACATCCTCGGCATCAACGTTAGTTATTTAAAGTTATGGATATGCTGAGTTTCGATTTGGGCAACCGTAGTTTTTGTATCAGTACGAACTCAAAACAGGCCCAGATTTTATTTGACCAGGGTTTGAAGTGGTGTTTTGGTTTTAACCAAGAGGAAGGGCAGGCATGCTTTACTAAAGCACTTGAATACGATGCCGGGTGCGCAATGTTGCATTGGGGGATCGCTTACGCTGCAGGGCCCTTTTATAACATGCCTTGGTGTGACTTCTCTGAAAAAGAGGCAGAGCAATGTACCGCACTTTGCCGACGGCACATTGATAAGGCTTTGCACATGGCGAATGGTGCAACTGCCTTAGAGAAAGCATTAGTTGAAGCTCTGTCTGAGCGTGTTCAAAAGGCCCATGTGGTGACTCAGTCTGAATTTGATCATTGGGACTATGCCTATGCCTCTGCGATGCGGTCAGTCAATGTTAATTTCCCAGATAATTTGGATGTAAAAGCGCTGTTTATTGAAGCGCTAATAACACGTACTCCCTGGAGACTGTGGAATGTACGTACTAATACTCCACCCCCTGGTGCGGATACTTTGGAGGCGCTGGCGGAGTGCGAAAGTGCGATTTCATTAGCTGATGCTAGGCAAGAGAAACAGCACCCTGCCATACTTCATTTGCATATTCATATCACTGAAATGTCTAGTGAGCCAGAGCGTGCCATGGACTCTGCAGATCGTTTAAGTGGTCTGTGCCCAGATGCCGGCCACATACATCATATGCCTGGCCACATCTATGTGCTTTGTGGTGAATATCTAAAAGCGAAAAAAGTGAGTATGGAGGCTGTAAGGGTTAATAGAAAATACCTGACGTACGCAGGTCCTTATAACTACTACACTACTGCGCGATGTCATGATTTACACCTGCTGATGTACACCTGTATGTTCTTGGGCCAGTACCAGCCAGCTCTTGAGGCCGCCATGGAGATGTGTGAGAACCTAACAACGGATGTCATCTCGCTTCAAAATAAACCCTTTATTGCCAATACCATGGAAGGTTACTTTTCAATGAAAATGCATGTGTTGGTGCGTTTTGGGAAATGGCAAGAAATTATCGACGAGCCATTGCCCGAGGACGCCACGCTGTATTGCGTATCAACCTCTATGCACCACTATGCAAAAGGAGTTGCCTATGCCGCAACTGGTCAGATAAATGCCGCTGAAGAACAAAAGGAACTGTTCTATCAGTCTCTGGAAAAAATACCCTCCAATAGGAAGTTCTTTAATAATCTTGCTCTGTCCACCCTTGGCGTGGGAGAGATGATGTTGTTGGGGGAGTTGGAGTACCGTAAAGGAAATTACACAGAGGCGTTTGCTTACCTGCGGAGGGCGGTAGATCGGTGTGACGATTTACACTATTCGGAGCCCTGGCCCTGGATGCACCCTCCCAGGCACGCTCTGGGTGCACTGTTATTGGAACAAAATTTATCGGAAGAAGCTGAGGCTGTTTATCGTGCAGACTTAGGCCTGTCAAACCAAGTGCCACGATGTGCTCAACACCAAGATAATGTCTGGGCGTTGCACGGTTTGGTCGAGTGCCTGGTGCGGCGCAATGAAAGCCAGGAAATCAGCCGCATCCAGAAAAAACTTAACGCAGCCATGATTCTTGCAGATGCCGGTATCAACTCATCGTGTTGTTGTCGCCGGGTGACCAGTTAACTCATTCTGGCTATTCGTAAAGTTGAATCATTCGGAACGACGGTAGGGAACTTATCGCGGTTAAATGGGCTTTCTGGCGATGGCTAACAGACTGTGTTCTTCGGTGATCGTAATACTTTGAAATCCCACAGATGACAGTTGCTTCAGCATCCCTGTACTAGTTTGAAACGATTCGTATTGACGGTTGATTGGACATTTATAAACTTTACCGAAGTAATGAAAACACAGTCCATTGAGTAGTATGTAACAGCGACATACGGTGTTTTTAACGTTTCCAGTTTTTATCGCCTCTTTGAGCTGGTCAATGGTTTTTTGAGCAGGATGCAAAGTCAGCCATAGTCTGCCTCCCGGTTTTAATACACGGGAACACTCATGGATCGCTTTTGGGATGTTGGTGTAAGGCAATGCTACTCTGGAGATGACCAAGTCGAATGAGCCGTTGTCAAAGGGTAGAGAGTCTGCCGAGGCCGATAAATAATTGGGATGCTCGAATCTCTCTTTACCGTAGCTTAATGATTCAAAGTCGATGTCTATGCCAACCAAAAATCGCTCTTTGTCGAGGTTCATGCTAACCAGTGTTTGGCCGATGCCACAGCCTATATCCAAAATAGACAACTCATCACTCTCTGCGACTGGCAGGCTGTGATGTTCATTTGAAGGAGCTTGGGAAATTTCAAGCTCCAAAAGGTGATAGTCGATTTTGGTAGACATCTTTGTTTATTAAATCGCCGACCTGTTGCGAGCGAAAACTATCTACCGGTTGCCAGTGTTGTTGCTCGGAATTTTAGAGCAAAAGGGGCTATTGAATTGTGTATTTATATGACATGTTCAATACATATAGATAATCCACGAATAATGTGAAAGTACTGTGACAATAGCCTTTACACACGCCATTTAGTTACACCATTAATAGTTATTGCCTATTAGAACTAGCGATTAAGTTGGTCCAGATCAATCAAATCATTTTCCAACAGCTGCTTGTACTGCCTAACATCTTGTTGTATGCCATCGGCGAGTGACATGTACGACAAACTGGGCAGAATTTTTCGTAACCCGCTGTCATCAAAGTCGGCCGGGTAGGGCAGCGGCGACCCCTGTTCGAAAGTGATTTTATGGTCTGGAAATAGCTCGGTAAACAAACTCACAATGTTGGACACGCTAATCACATCTCCTCGGAGGTTACAAACCGGAGCGCCTTTGTAGCCGCTGCTAGCGCAATCGATAAATATATTGGCAACATCGCTAGCATGCTGCATGGTGACATCCCCGTCGAACCGAATATGGAAGGGCTTATCCGCTGCGATCGCCAGAATGGCTTTTGCGATGTCCGCTGTCATACCTTGGTCTCTGCCGATGCCATACACCACATAGGGCCTCAAACCGACACTATTGACTTGCCAGTCCTGCCAATAAATTCGAGCGGATTCCTCATTCGCTACTTTGTATACACCATATAAAGTGCTGGGTCGTAACGTTGCTGAGTCAGTTATAGGCTTTATCGGGTAAAAATCGTCCGGCCCCATCACTCCTACTGAACTGGCGTAGCTAAGTCCATGCACTCCATTGTGGCGGGCTGCTTCGAGCAAATTTACCGTACCAGTAACATTAACCGCGGCACCTAGAGATGGGTTTGCCTTGCAAAAAGGAATTTGTAAGCCAGCAAGATGAATAATATGCTTTACGCTGTTTGCTTTCACTAAGGCATCGACGGCGTGGCTGTCAGTGACATCGAGCTTTTCCCAGTGTATCGAGTCTATTTCTGAATCTGTTAAAAGAAGCCGAGGACGAATGGGATCTAGATTTACGTCCGTGGCAGTTACCGTTTCGCCTCGGTCTAGTAAATGACGAAGCACCCAAGCACCGATACACCCCATTGAGCCCGTTAATAGGTATTTTGAATTTGTCATTAGCTATACAGCCTTCTTACGGTTGTTAAAAACGATATACATACACATCACAGATAGCAGTGACATGACCACTAATCCGCCCGCAGCGATTGAAAAGATTTCATCGCCACCTAAGGCAACAATAAGGGCTCCTGCGATACCACCTGAGGCCATCTGCCAAGATCCCACAATGCCACTACCGGTACCAGCGTGTTTACCGGCGGCGTCTAATGCACCCATAGTGACATTGGCCACGGTAATACCATTGCCAAAACCAAACAAACAACACGGTAGCGCTAGCGAGAGTGCATGTGTGTAGCCCATTGCTTGAGTGACATACAATGATACCGAAGACAGCAGGCTCAGTATCACCCCGATGAGAGCAGCTCGTTCTAATCCCTTTGCGACGAACCAACGCCGGTTACATACATTGCCAATGAGGTAAAAAAGAGGGGTGAGCGAGAACCAATAACCAAACTCTGCCAACGAATAGCCATGTCGTTGGTATTGATACGCCAAGAAAGCGTTGAGCGAGAAAAACATCCCGATTTGCAATCCACCCGCCATCGTCCAACATAAAAATATCCTGTTAGAGAGTACCTGCGAATAGGCAGATAAAACTGTTGTGAGGTTGAGTGTCTGAAGCTTCTGGAAATTAGTCTCGTAGGCGAAATAGTAGGCAAGCGACAACATCACAATTCCAATAATGCTGAGAAGGATCATAATCCCTTGCCAACCGGTGCTTTCAGCCAGCACACCACCGAACGCGATGGATAACGCGGGTGCAACTGCCAGTAAGGTTGAAATGAGTGACATGTGTCGGGCAGCATCATCGCGGGTAAAAGCATCGTTCACCATCGCACGACTCATTGCCATGCAAGCGGCTGCTCCCAAGCCTTGTGCCATACGCAGTAATGTCATCCAAAAGATGTCGTGAATGAAGACGGCCAAAACTCCACCGACGGTGAATAAAAGTGCACCCAGCAACAAAATTGGTCTACGCCCCACGCGATCTGAAACCGGGCCATATATGAGTTGCCCTGCAGCCATTGCAATCATGTATGCGGTGAGCAACTGCTGAACAGCGCTACTCGAAGCGCCCAGTTCATCTTTTATCAGTGGGAGTGCGGGTGTCAGTACGGTTAACCCGACCACACCGCCGCCAATACACAAGGCAAGAAACAGTATTGGTGGTGGCCGAACACCTTGCTGCTGGTCGGCAGTCAGCAGTCCATCTTCTGCAGGAGCGGGTTGTGCTTTGATAATGGTTACTCTTGCAAACCTTGGGGTTTAAGGCATCGGAATGTCGTTGATGTACTTGGGTTGCTGATACCCTTTCTGCACAGCGGACCGCTCGGCAATCCTTAAGTACCAGGGTAGAAGGTTCTTGTATGACTTAAGATCCATGCCTTGCCATTCGAAGCGTGATATCCAAGGCCAGCAGGCAATGTCAGCAATCGAATACTCATCGGCGATGAATTCCCGTCCGGCCAACTGGTTATCTAATACAGAGTAGAGTCGCCGTGTTTCAGTCTGAAACCGTTGCTCCGCGTAAACAGATTTCCCAGCATTGTATTTTACAAAATGGTGGGTTTGACCAGCCATTGGTCCCAACCCGCCGATTTGCCAATGCAGCCACTGCAGCGTAGCCCATCGTGTTGAGGGTTCGGTTGATAGAAATCTTCCGTACTTCTCAGCCAGATACTGCATGATGGCACCCGATTCCATCATGGATTGGCCGGTCTCATTGTCGACGATAGCTGGTATTCGGTTATTTGGACTGATGGCTAAGAATTCTGGCTTAAACTGCTCATCGTTGGAGATATCCACACTGTGAACGGTGTAGTCAATTCCCAATTCTTCGAGCAAAATGGATACTTTGCGTCCGTTGGGAGTTGTCCATGTATACAAGTCAATCATGGGCTGACCATTCGGTTGGATGTATGAGGATATAGCTAGAATACCGTCTGTAAGAGACGGACGCACCAAAATTTGCTAGTTTCTAAACATCTGTGATCCCACATCCCAGAGCATTGGCGTAGGGCGGGGAACCGATCAAGGGCGTTCACTGTCGAATCATTGCCTCTAAACCCTAATTTTGACTATTTCGTAGGAGTCGTTATGGCAACCTTAGACCGACGTAACTTTATCCTGGCCGCGGGCACTGGCGCAGTGGCACTGGCTACTGGCTCAGCTGGTTGGATTTCACCTGCATTTGCGAATGATCTAGCGCCTACTAAATCCATGCGTGGTGGAAGTAATAACTATTCACCCAATGCGCCGCTAGTCGAAAACCTAGGCAAAGGATTTATTGTGTCTGGAACTGTTCTGAAAGCCGGTTCTGGAGAACCGCTCGACAATGTGCGCATTCAAATTTGGGCAGCCACCGAACGCGGTGGTGAGCGAGAGCCAAGCAATCATGGCAGCGTCCTTACGGCCAATGATGGTTCCTTTCAATTGGAGATGTCTCAGATAGTCCCCAATTTTGGTCAGCCACATGCGCATCTTGCCTATGATGATGGGGACTTTGAAACAGTATTTCTGCGACCTGTCATGAGAAGCAAAAAGGACACAAGTGTCCAAGCACACTTTGTATTGGCTCCGGCATAAGGCGTTCTAACGAACTTACATGCGTTTTAGTAAACGTTCTACATCCGTCAGACTATGGGTCTGGGCGTTGGTAGGCTTGACTATGTTGGTGCCCATCGTATTAGCGGTAATGAGTCCTCTGCATCAGGGGAGAAGTGCTCCGTACGTGGTAGGTGCGTTAGCCGGTGTGGTTCTACTATCTCTGCTGCTAACGCAGCCGCTGTTGGCCATCGGCTTTAATCTCAACACTTCCCTGGCATGTGCCAGAAAATGGCACCAGTGGTTAGGTGGTGCCATTGTGGTGTTGATTGCCCTACATATTGGCGGTTTGTATCTCGCCAGTCCTATGGATATGTTGGATGCGTTAACGTTGGCCGCGCCGACGCCGTTTTCACTCTACGGCGTTATTGGATTGTGGGCATCGGTACTTATAGTGTTTTCGTTGTTGATACGAAAGCGAACAAAGCCTATGAGGTGGAATACGATTCATAATGTATTGGCACTGCTCGTCGTCGTACCAGGAGTAGTACACGCGTTGTTAATCGAAGGATCGATGGAAGTTAGGACTAAATGGATTCTATGCATAGTGATTGTATTGGCTTCAACCCTTGTGAGCGTTAAACTTCGGATAGTGGATCCGTTTAAAAGAGGGCATAAGACCAATCACTCGTAATGGGTGTTGCTTTAAATGCTATTTTCAGTCAAGTACGAAAAATAGCATGCCAGAATAAGCACGGCTAAGGTCTGGCAAATTCCTCAACTTTTGTCATTAAAATGGGCCATAAGCCAATCCGCTGATTTGCTGAAATCATACTGAGGTGCCCAGCCCCAATCCTTCCTGGCAGCGTGATCGTCAATAACATTCGGCCAGGCTTTCAGCAGGGCATCAACCTCAGGGTTTGGATCGAAACGATAGGTGAATGTAGGGATGCGCGACTGTATTTCTTTTGCCACCTGCTCGGCAGTCACATGATAACCATGCAGGGAATAGGCGTGCTGGCTTAGGTGATTTTTATCAATTTCGTTCACTTTTATAATGCCGGTAATCACATCTTCCAGAAGCATGGAAGACATGCCGGTATCTGCGGAGACGGGAAAGACAAATGGCTCACCGTTACAAGCGGCCTTAAAAGCCTGGGAAGGGTAGGCCGTGACAGCAGAGGCAGGTGCAAACGGAGAAAACACCAATGGAAACCGTAAGCAGCGAAAATCCATCCCGTGTTTTTGTTTAAAGTAGACACCCAAACGCTCAACGGCTACTTTGGTGGCACCATAGATATTGGCTGGCCACTGCTCAGCATCTTCGGGTAGGGGATCGGATAAATCGACGCCATAGGATGCAACAGTACCGGCAAAGAAAAAAGTTCCGACCTTAAATTTCTGCGCCAATCTAAGCAGATGAAAGGATGCGGTGGCATTGATCTCCCACGCTGCTTCGGGATCGGCTTCCGAGCTACCAGATAATAGGGACGCCAGATGGTATATGGCGTCTGGTCTGTATTTTTCGATCAGGCTTTTGACTAGCTCATAGTCACGGATATCGCCGATATACACAGCTTCACCGGGCTGAGTTGAAGCAGGTTCGGTGCCCGGTATATCAAACTTTATGACATCGATGTCGCGCTTCAGTAGTTGATCAGCAACCAGACGACCAATATTGCCATTTCCCCCTGTAATCAACACTTTTTTCACACGGTTAGCCTTGTCTAATGTCCGATATCCCCATTAATTCTACCGTGTCGGCAGGTAGGGTGGGCAATGTATGCCAGATTTTTTATTCGTTTAGGTCAAGCGGTACCGGTGATCTATAGCTCGTCATGATCGGGTATTATAAGACTGCGAACTCACTGTTAGGACCTCGAATGAAAGCGCTGCATCAAGACGTCGATCCCGACGGTTTACTGGAGTATTCGGTCGTTTATACCGACAGAGCTCTAAATCATATGTCCCAAACTTTTCAGGCAGTGATGTGTGATATTTCTGCAGCGCTTAAGCAAACTTATCTTGCGCACAGTGCGGTGGTTGTTCCGGGTAGCGGTTCTTTTGGCATGGAAGCCGTTGCGCGTCAGTTTGGTATTGGTGCCAACTGTTTGGTATTAAGAAATGGTTGGTTTAGCTATCGCTGGTCACAGATTTTAGACGCCGGTGGATTCGCTGGCTCCGTGAATGTGCTCAAAGCGCGGCGCAAATCACAGGGCGATACCGAACCTTTTTTTCCAGCCGCATTGGATGAAGTGCTGAATACCATCAAGCGTGAAAAGCCCGATTTAGTGTTTGCTCCTCATGTTGAAACTTCCGCCGGTATGCTGTTACCGGATGACTACCTTAAAGCCGTTGCCGACGCGGTCCATGAACAAGGTGGTCTGTTCGTGCTCGATTGCATAGCCTCTGGTTGCTTGTGGGTAGATATGGAAGCAACGGGAGTCGATGTATTAATCAGCGCCCCACAAAAAGGCTGGAGCGGCCCACCGTGCTGTGGTTTGGTGATGCTGAGTCAGTTAGCACGAGAAAGAATAGAGAGCACTTCGAGTAATAGTTTTTCCATCGATCTCAAGAAGTGGTTATCTATTATGGAAACTTACGAAGGTGGTGGGCATGCCTATCACGCTACCATGCCGACAGAGTCTCTTAGACAATTTCGTAACGTCATGCAGGAAACTATCGATTTTGGATCGGCTAATGCCAAACAAAAACAACAAGAATTAGGCGGAAAAATTAGAGTTCTTTTGGAAGATAAAGGTTTTTGCAGTGTTGCGGGAAGTGGCTTTCAATCGCCTGGCGTTGTGGTGAGTTACACCGACAATGCGTCTTTCCAAAACGGTAGTGATTTTGCCAAGATCGGTATGCAAATAGCGGCTGGGGTTCCCTTAATGTGCGATGAAGGTGAGGCGTTTAGCTCGTTTAGAATCGGCTTGTTTGGATTGGACAAATTAATGAATGTGGATCGATCAGTCCAATCGATGGCCTCCGCGCTGGATAAGTTAGGGTATCAGTAGCGAACATCCACTCATCGTTATTCGTTCAACGCTCCGGGCCCTGGTATGGCCCCAGATGGGCATTTGCCCAAAATAATCATCCCAAGCACTTCGTCTTTGGTGACATCCTTCGTATGCGCCGATCCAACGATTGCGCCGTTTTTCATAACGGTCACGCGGTCGGCAAGATCGAAGACATCATGAATATCATGGCTGATAAGAAAAATCCCTATGCCATCTTTTTTTAATTGGTGAATGAGCTGGCCGACCTGTTCTGTTTCAGCAGGTCCTAACGCGGCAGTGGGTTCATCCATAATCAGAATTCGGGCATTAAAGTGTATGGCTCTGGCAATCGCCACCGACTGTCTTTGACCGCCCGACAATTGTTTCACTGGATCCTTAAAGCGTGTGAAGTTCGGGTTGAGTCGGTTCATTACCTTACGAGTTTCTGCTTCCATTGCGGCATCATCCAACGTACCCCAGCGCGTTAACAGCTCGCGCCCCAGATACAAATTGGCCGCAGCATCGACATTATCAGCAAGAGCGAGCGTTTGATAAATAGTTTCTATGCCATAGTCTTTGGCATGACGCGGATTGCTGATGGTGGCCTCTTGACCGTCTATAAATATACTCCCGCTGTCTCTGGCATAGGCTCCGGAGAGTATTTTTATAAGTGTGGATTTACCAGCGCCGTTATGACCCAGTAGCCCTACGACTTCGCCGGGGTACAGTTCACATGAGGCTTTTTCAACGGCATGCACTCCACCGAACGAAATGGAGATATCCTTCATTTCCACCAGAGGCGTGTTGTCCGCGTTTGAGTCAGCGGATGGAGCGGAATTGGACATAGTTGATTCCTCTAATCCGAATTTCTGCGGTAGATGGTGTCTAGAAACACTGCCAGTACTAAAACACCACCGACGACCATCTGTTGGATGGCAGCATCAAAGCCAATTAATACCATGCCCGACTGCAGTGATTGCATGACCAACGCACCTAGTATTGCACCATAGATAGTACCAATGCCGCCTGCGAACGACGTCCCACCAATAACTGCAGCGGCAATAACATAAAGTTCATCGAATTGGCCTAATGCAAGCGTTGCAGATTTTAATCGAGCACTGGCAATCACCGCCGAAATGCCGGTGAGCGCACCCATTAACGCAAAAATCAACAGTGTCATTTTCTTAGTGTTAATGCCCGCTAATTCTGCGGCTTCAGGGTTTCCACCGATTGCAAAAACGTAGCGTCCAAAGCGGGTGCGTGTGGCTAGGAATGTCATCGCGATTCCCACTGCGATTGCGATTAAAATGGGTATCGCAAACCCATGTGAAATAAACAGTCCACCGTCGGGTACTTCAATGTTGTTTGCTTCTGCGTAGCGTTTGACAATACCTTTTGGCCATGGATAGGCGTTCATGACGAGCACAGAACCAATGACAATTCCGGTACCTAAAAAACCGATCAGACACTCAGCCCACATGGGGCGCGTAGGAAAACCAAACCGAATGCGTTGACGTCTGCCATTAAACAGCAGCAGTACAATACCAATGCAAACCAGGATGCCCACTATCCAGGACCCTGTTGCGCCTATGGTGCCGTAGGGTCCACCACCTATCAAAGAAAAAGTTTGATCCACCGGTGCGATGGTTTCGCCGCGAGCGACGAGGTAGGATGCACCGCGCCAAATAAGCAGCCCGCCCAGGGTAACGATAAAAGCTGGAATGCTTAAGTAGGCGATAAGAAACCCCTGAAAGGCTCCGATCAAAGCACCAAAAGCCACACCGACTAACACAGTGATGATCCAAATCATCGGGTGACCCAAGCCTAGATACTTTGGCAACACCCAGACTTGCATGACACCCATTATCATTGCTGTGAAGCCCAGTAGGGACCCAACAGACAAATCAATATGGCGAGTGACGATGATCAATACCATTCCGGTCGCCATTACCGCAATGGAGGAAGTTTGTACTGATAAATTCCAAAGGTTTCGTGGTGTTAAAAAAGCGCCGTAACCGTTAACGAAGTACCCGTAGAAGTGAAACCCAAGCCAGATGAGCAATAATGCCCCGATCATACCGAGCAAACGAGTATCGACCTCGGTTGCCCGAAGGAACCTTTTTACGCGACTTTCTTGGAAACTCTGGTCTTGATCTGACACCGCTTTTTCCTCTTAGCGAATTGAGGATGAAAAAAAAGCCGCACCGCATCTATATGCGGTGCAGCCTTGGTCTATCGACAGTGGCTAGAAATTAACAGCCAGCAACACCGTCCATCGCACCTTCACAAGCTTTCTCTTTACTGATCCAACCCGCATCGATAACCGCATTGACGTTGCCTTTGGTTATTGGCGTAGGCTCAAGGAGGATAGAGACCACTTCGACGCCACGCTTACCACCAGAAAACGGTGCCGTGTTGGGTACGTCTGACATGCTCTTACCGTCGGCCAGCATTAAGGCAGCTTCGGCTGCAACCTTACCGAGGGCACGAGAGTCTTTCCACACTGATACCAGCTGTGTGCCACGAGCTACGCGGTTAATGGCGGCCAGATCACCATCTTGGCCAGTGACCGGAACGTTGCCAGCCATACCCTGGGCTTCCAGGGCTGCAACTACGCCACCAGCCATACCATCGTTTTGGGAGATAACCGCATCGACATTGTTATTCTGAGACGTCAAACACTGTTCCATATTGCGTTGGGCATTCTCTGGTTTCCAACCGTCAGTGAAAGCTTCGCAAACGTTTTTGATTTTTCCACCATCAATGTTTTCTTGCAGAACTTCCATTATTCCTTCGAACAGAAATGTGGCATTTGGATCGCCTTGATCACCTTTAATAAACGCAAAGTTACCTTCCGTTTTACCGCTGTCCAACATGGTTCGAGCCATCAATCGGCCCACACCAACATTATCGAACGTGATGTAGAGTGAGTCAGGATGCTCGATCTGAACATCATAGGCAATCATAGGAATGCCTTCGGCTGATGCTTGTTCTACGGCGGGTAGGATAGCTTCTGAATCAAAAGGCACAATCATCAGTACATCTGCGCCTTGAGAGATTAACGATTCAACATCAGTTAACTGCTTGGCTGCAGAGCCTTGAGCGTCTGCTGAGATGTACTTGTCGCCATTGGCTTCCACAATTTCTTTGATAACAGCTTCATCACGCTTCCAGCGTTCTTCCTGGAAAACTTTCCAGGAAACACCAATGGTTTTTCCTTCAGCTTGAACGGTTCCAGTGACGGTCGCGCCTAGCAGTGCGGTGCCCAATAGGGCGGTGGTTAGTTTGTTCATTCATTCTCCTCAAGTGGGTGCACCATAAAATTGGACACACAGAATGCGAGCATAAACCGATTCTGTGTGTGGTGCCAGATTTTCAAAGTCTATTTAATTCGAGACTCGAAATAAATAGTGACTTGTTTTTAACAATGTGTCAATATCATTTTATGATTTTTCAAGTGGTTGAATATAAAAGAATAAATTTCGTTGCGCGCACCGAACCGTTGATGATGGATAGGTACTAGTGATGATTGCGCGGACTGATGACGTTCGGACACAAAACAGAAAGCGTGTATTGGCCTTAGTGCGTCTACACCGAGCCATTTCAAGAACCGAAATTGGCACGTACAGCGGGCTAAGCGCCGCGACGGTCTCAACCATCACTACCGATTTGATTGATGAAGGCGTGTTGAGGCCAGTTCAACATGAGCCTCTACCTGGGTCAGGGCGTGGCCGACCACCCGTGACTTTGCAGCTGGAACCAAAGGCGGCACTTATCTGTGCGGTTCACTTTAGGTTCAACCAAATTGAAGCACGGATTGTTGACTATGCTGGAGAAATTCACGGTGAACATATTCGCGAAATTAGCACGCAGGATATGGGCGCAACCGACATAAAAAACACCTTGTTTTCATGTATTGATGATGCTCTGAAGGTATCGCAGCGCAACCACAGGGCATTAATTCGAATCTCCGTAGGGTTTCAAGGCGTAACAGATGTTGAAGGGTCGATGGTTCTGTGGACCCCCATTTGTCCTGAGCAGAACATCCCAATTAAAGCGTGGCTTGAGCACGATCTTGGGGTTAGCGCTGTAGTCGCTAACGATTGCAATTTGCTGGCTGAAGCACTGAGTTGGCAATCACCCGATAAATACGGCGAGAACTTTGGGGCGATACTGATTGCCGAGGGTGTCGGTATGGGGCTGTGTTTGGGAGGAGAAACTGCCAATGGCACTATCTCCTCAGGTTTTGAGTTTGGGCATATGGGGTATATCCCAGATGGGTCTTTATGTCGATGCGGGAATCTCGGCTGCATTGAGGCGTATGCCGGTTCGTATGCGATTCATCGGCGGGCCTTGGGTAAGGATCTGCACTCGCCGCCTCAAGATCTTGTTGAGTCACCCAATTTGGAGGCCATCGCCCGGGCTGCTGAGCAGGGTGACCGTGATGCCCTGGCTGCGATTGAATCTGCAGGGGCAGCCATCGGGACTGGGATTGCGGGATTGTTCGCGTTGATGGATCGGTTTCCCATCGTTTTGGTGGGAAGCGGCACCATTTTTTTTCAGTATATGGAAAAGGCCATGCTTCGCGCTATACGAAACGCACCTACTATCAGCGACAGCGATGAAATAGACATTGATTGTTTTTCAAAAGAAGCGCCTTTGGTGCTGGATGGATGTGTGATTCGTGCACTCAAAGGCTGCGACGATATGATCTCGGAGCAGAGGCTAGGCAACGAGGTGGCGTCATGAACTTAAAATTAAACACCGCAAGCTTAGCGCTCTTGTTATGCATGGGGTCGGTGTTGTCCTGGGCTAATGATGAGCCTTGGCTAGAACAAAGCCCAGATTTAGGTGCATTGCAACAACTTCCCACCGGTGATTTGAGTCACGACGAGTTACTCGAATTGATGGATCTTGGTGAAGCACTGTTTACTGCTAAGTTTACTAAAGCGGAAGGAGCTGGGCGTCCTGCAGCTACCCAAGCGATCATTCCAACGAAGTTCCGACATCCTCCAGAGAATGCGTTCGCTCGAATGTCGGGTCCTGATGCCCAAGCTTGTTCGGCCTGTCACAACGATCCAACAGTGGGTGGTGCAGGTGATTTTGTTACGAATGTGTTTGTTTCAGAAGGATTCACCAATGCCAACTTCGATACCAGCGATCCGCAGTTTTCGAATGAACGTGGCACTAATCATCTGTTTGGTGCGGGCTTAATTGAATTACTGGCTCGGGAAATGAGCTTTGAACTAGCTGAACTAAGAGATAAAGCGCTGCAGTCTGCGAAGACTGATGACAAGCCGATCACCGTTGATTTAACAACCAAAGGTGTGTCTTTTGGCAAACTGACGGCTATGCCTGATGGGCTTGTGGATTTGACCAAAATCGATGGAGTTGATGCCGATTTGGTGATCCGACCTTTTAGTCAGAAAGGTGTGATGACCTCGCTAAGGCAGTTTACGGTAAATGCGTTGAATCATCACCACGGTATGCAGGCGGTGGAGCGATTTGGTGCTCGCTGGACAGGTGAGCAGGATTTCGATGAAGATGGTTATAACAACGAATTCTCAGCAGCTGACATCTCGGCGCTGGTGGCTTGGCAAGCCTCGCTAAAGGTTCCCGTACAACGCACGCCTGAGAGGACAAATTGGCAACAGGCAGCTGTGAAGGGTCAGCGATTGTTTGCAGAGCTCGGTTGTGCTGGCTGCCATAGAACAGAACTCCCCCTGAAGTCTTTGGCATTTTCAGATCCAGGACCATTTGATGTATCCGGAACTCTTAATTCGTCTCAGGTAGAAACGGCTGCTGTCTACAACCTAGCGTTACTTGAATGGAGTGAGTCACTAGCACGCAATTCGAAGGGAGAAATACTCGTACCTTTGTTCGGCGATTTAAAGCGCCACAAAATGACTGACAATGTCGTGGCAGTGCTGGGTAATGAGTTGTTGTCGCAGAGGTTTGTGGGTCGCGATATTTTCATGACTGCAGAATTGTGGGGCATTGGATCAACAGCCCCCTACGGCCATCGAAACGACATCACAACTTTAGATAGCATCATTCTAGCTCACGGCGGCGCTGGTCGAGAGTCCCGAGATGCCTATGAAGCATCGAGTGCCGAACAACGATCCTCATTAATCGCCTTCTTAAAAACTCTGGTGATCGAGTGATTCGTCGTGTGTCAATCACGTTGTTGTTAGGCTGTGGGTCTGTGCTTACCAGTCACGCCGATGATTTTCAATTCGATGTACCTCACCTAATAGAACAATCTTCTGAAGCCGGTATTACCCACGCTTACACTGGGCCTTGGGAATTTTTTGTAGGCGGTGGAGTGGCTGTATTTGATTGCAATGGCGATCGAATGCCCGATTTGTTTTTAGCCGGTGGCACCAGTGAAGCACAATTGTTTGTCAATCAATCCAAACCGGGTGGCAAGCTTCAGTATCTTAAAAAAGCTTTAACCCTGAGTGAAAAGGATCAGTCTAAGGTGCTTGGAGCCTATCCAATCAATCTTGATAACGATGCATTTGTTGACTTGGTCGTGCTTAGGCTAGGTGAAAATTTGCTACTCAAAGGAGGGGTTGATTGTACTTTTGAGAAAGCGAATAACCAGTATGGGTTTGAGGGTGGCTCGGCTTGGAGTACCGCATTTTCTGCTACCTGGGAGCAGGATGCGTTGTTTCCGACCCTGGCTTTCGGCCACTATGTCGATAGAAGCGCACCGGGTACGCCCTGGGGAACGTGCGAAGCTAACGAATTGTTTCGTCCCAACACCTCCTCATCGTCTGAATTGGTTTACCAAGATGTCCATTTGTTGAATCCAGGACATTGCACCCTGTCTATTTTATTTACCGATTGGAATAAGTCTGGAGTACCCTCGCTGCGCATCACCAATGATCGGCAATATTATCGGGGTGGACAGGAACAGCTATGGCGCATTGAGCCTGGCAGGCCTCCGCGATTGTATTCTAAGTCTCAGGGTTGGAAGCCGTTGCGCATCTGGGGGATGGGAATTGCAGAAGCTGATTTAAATCAAGATGGATTGCCAGAATATGCGCTGTCTTCGATGGGCGATACGATGTTGCAAACGCTTGATCCAGATGCGGATGAGGACAGGCCTACCTATCGGGACGCAGCTTATGAAAAACAGATGACCGCACATCGACCCTATACCGGCAGCGACCTCAAACCCTCAACCGGATGGCATACACAGTTTGCTGATCTAAACAATGATACCCATTTAGATTTGTTTATCGCCAAAGGGAATGTTGAGGCGATGCCAGATTTCACGGCATTCGATCCAGATAATATGCTACTGGGAGATGGACTAGGAAAGTTTGTAGAGCGAGGTGAACAAGCCGGTATTGCATTAGATCGGCGAGGACGGGGTGCTGCCGTGAGCGATTTTAACGCTGATGGCATGCTCGATCTTATTGTTATAAACAGAAATGCCAACGTTAGCCTATTCCGTAACCAGGGAGTCAAAACCGATTGGGGTCATAAGCCCATGGGCAATTGGTTGGCTATTGAGCTGAAAAACGGCAAAAGCAATGTGAACGCTGTGGGGGCGAAACTTTCGATCAAAACAGGCAATGTCACTCAATCCCGTGTCATTCAAATTGGTGGTGGACACGCCTCCGGGCAATTAGGGTTTGTGCATGTCGGATTGGGTGTGGCCGAAAGAGCTACGATTCGGGTGCAATGGCCAGACGGTGATTGGAGCCATGCTTATCGAGTGTTTGCAAATAATTTTGTGCAACTAACAAAAGGGGAGCCAGAGGCACTCTATTGGTACCCATAGCTAGGCTCCGCCAATTATTCCAACCTTCGTGTGCAGATTAAAACGCTTTTTGAGTGCCTTGCCGGTGTTTGTTCTGGGGTACAAAGCCGGTGTTGTGAGCTTTGCGTGGCTCAGGCACCCAAAGCACCCGGTCAGGATGCATACCAGCGCCATAAACAGCCGACACGGCCGATAGCCGCATGCGGTTGAGTAGCCTAGTATTGACTTCTCCACACAGCGGGTGAATGCCGCCATTGTTGGCCACTTCCTTCTCCCATGTGGCTTTGCGGGCCTTCAGAGTTGCCGGATCATTGAGCTCTGTGCAGTTAAGTTCATTCGCATCCAAATCGGCGACGATTTCATCGCCATCGTGAACTAAGGCGATAGGGCCACCCAAGGCCGCTTCCGGGCCCACATGCCCAATGACTAATCCGACCGACCCTCCTGAAAAACGACCGTCGGTCATCAAGCCGATAACAATGTCTTTTTCTCGACACAGAGTGGTAATTCGTGAGGTTGAATCGAGCATTTCGGGCATGCCGGGAGCACCACTTGGACCCTCATAGCGCACAATCACCATATCGTGATTAGAAAAACTATCCGGTGATGTCTCCAAGGCATTCAGCAGATCTTGCTCGCCATTGAATATGCGCGCTTGGCCTGCAAAGCGGTTGTCTTCCAGTCCACCTTCCACGCCAGCCAATTTTAGTACGGCGCTGAACTCCGGCGAAAGATTGCCACCCAACACTCGCAAGCCGCCGGTGGGCTTGTAGGGTCTATCCACTGGATAAACCACAGTGCCATCAGGTTCTGACGTGTTTAGTCTGGCTACTTGCTCGGAGAGCGTCTCTCCAGTGCAAGTAAGCGTGTCTCCATTGAGTAAGCCAGCATCCAATAGAGCTTTGACAATCACCTGTACACCGCCTTTTTCATCGATATCTACCATCGAATACAAGCCGTATGGACGGGCATCGGTTAACACAGGCACCACATGTTGAGAGAGGTGGTTGAATTCTTCTGGAGACATAATGTCCTTTGCGAAGTCACCGAATCCGCTTGCGCGCGCAATCTCAGGGGCATGTAACAAAACGTTGGTCGAGCCGCCAACAGCCATCGAAACGATCACAGCATTTCTGATGGCGTCTCGACTAACGATGTCTCTGGGCGTATCACCACGTTCGATCATTCCCTGCAAGTAGTTCACTAACTGCTCTGGAAACTCTTTCATTCGTCGTGGGTCATCGGACGGTGGCGCTACCATGTGCAAAGGCTGCATACCCACCACGCCAATAAAGGTTTGCATCGTGTTGTAAGTAAACATGCCACCACAACTGCCATAACCCGGGCAGGCTTCTTTGGCAAGACGCTTTTTAAGTGCTTCGTCCGAATTACCAGCGGCTTGAAAAGCTGAGATGATGTCGATTGGCTGCTCGGTGGCAGAGTCGCGCCCGGGACGAATGGGGCCGTCGGACATGATGATCGCCGGCCGATCGTGTTCGAGTAGCGCTGCTAAGGTGCCTACCGGAGGCTTGTCGCAGGCGACCACCGCAATTGTGCCTTCTAGCCCACTAGCGCTTAAGTGCTCACACACTGTATCGTGCGTAACCTCCCTACCAATCAGCGAGTACCGCATTTCACGAGTACCGTTTCGCATGCCATCGGAAGTGGCTACGGTATATTCCGGTTGGACTAGGCGTAACGGCATTTGGCCTTCGTCGCGACCCAGGCGCTGACGCAGATGTTCATGAATAGCTTCGACTTTACGCTGTACTCCGATGTAGCACTGGCTGTCTCCTTTGGTCCCAATGACCCCAACGGAGGGCTCATGAATCAGCTCCGGATCGACTCCCAGCTCTCGGGCAATCCCGTACGTTTGCGCATTTCGACCAGGGTTATTATCAAAAACCACACTTTTGGACTTGTTTGACATAGATTACAGCTCAGATCATAGAGTTATTTCAATAGGGCCAATTTTGCCAGAATGAAGACCCATGGTGCACAAGCGATTCACAAAGATCTCGAAGGAAAGGCTGTAGCAGTTACCGGCGGGGCCAGTGGGATTGGTGCTGCGATAGTCGCAGCCTTTTATGAACAGGGCTCTCGTGTCGTGTTTTTCGACCGAGATGAGGCTGCTGGACGTTCATTGTTGGAGAATTTTAAGGGTAATGTCAGCTTTGAGCAGCTTGACCTAACCGACCTAAACGGTTTAGCCAACAGCTTTAGGAAGGCAGCCAAAGTCTACGGTGATTTTGATGTCCTGGTTAATAACGCTGCCAATGATGATCGTCACTCGTTAGAATCCGTGACACCTGAGTATTGGCGAGAGCGTCTCGCTGTTAATCTCGATCATCAGTTCTTCGCTGCGCAGGCCGTCATCCCAGGTATGAAAAACAAAGGCTGCGGAGCCATCGTGAATATGAGCTCGATTGCCTGGCGGATCGGACTGGAAGAAGCTCCAGCGTATGTTGTATCCAAAGCGGGAATTGAAGGTTTGACACATGCCTTAGCGCGGGAGTTAGGGCCTTCGGGAATTCGAGTGAACGGTATTCTTCCGGGTTTTGTCAGAACTCAACGCCAGCTAGATAAATGGGTGACCCCAGAATTTGAAAAACAGGTATTAGATTTTCAATGTTTGAATCGTTTTACTGAGCCCGAAGACGTGGCAGCTATGGTTGTCATGCTTGCGTCAGATAGTGCAAAGGCGGTGACCAATCAAACGCTGGTTGTGGATGGTGGCTGGATTTGATAGCTCGACCCCATGGCTACTTTATGGGGTATCCATCTTTAAAGATGCAAGCTCACCTAACGTAACCGGTTTTATCGGAGAACGAATTCGATAGCTACCTATTTGTTCCTGTGATCGGTTGTGAGCTTTTGCCAATAACTCTGTTACGGTTAGAGCACAATAGCGCCCCTGACAAGGTCCCATACCACAGCGAGAGTAGGCTTTGGTCTGGTTAGGACCCACACAACCCAACCTAGCGCACTGACGTATATCTCCGGCGGTGACTGATTCACACCGGCAAACAATAACATTGTCGTCAGGTTCGATTATTTGTTGGCTTGGTGGGTATAGGTTGTCAAGAAACGGTCTAACGGCTTGTTCGCCATGAAGCGCTTTTTTCTCTTGCTGACAAACCTGACTACGCCTTTTATGATCGACAAGGCCTAATCTGTAAAGGATGTCGGCAGCACTAATTCTTCCAGCGTAAGTAGCAGCTTCAGCGCCGGTAATCCCCGCACCGTCTCCAACCACATAAACATTAGTTAAGTTGCTTTGACCCCATTCATCAGTTTTTGGGAAAAAGCAGCGCTGTGGCTCGCTCCAGGCATGGTCGAGGTTTAGAAGACGCGTTAATTGTGTGTTCGGAACGATTCCTTGATGTAGTAGCAGAGTATCGCAGGGTATAGAGACTGTTCGATCGCCAGTATTGAACTCAATATCCGTTAGCTGCCTATCGCCAATAGCGCGGAGGTTTTTAGCCGAACGATATCTTGGAATCTGGGCACGTCTTATTGAATTCAGTAGTGACATACCTTCTAAAAGCGTTTTCCAGCCTCTTAAGGCGTGAGGTAGATCAGTGATCGCATAAAAAGCGTTGTATGGTGTATGAGTTTCAATGATGGCTTTTGGTGGCGCCCCTGCTGAGATGAGCTGCTTGGACATAAGATAGAGTAGCGGGCCAGTGCCTGCTAGTACGGCATTTTCAGGTATTAAGCTTGAAACTTTCAGTAGTGTTTGCGCAGCACCAACGCCCATGACTCCTGGTAACGTCCAGCCGGGAATGGGTACCGGTCGCTCCATACTGCCGGTTGCCAGCACAATGTACTGGCCTGAAATTTGGTGGGCATCGCTATTGTTGGAATAAGTAACCAGGCCGCTTGGTTCGATATCCCAAACGACACAGCCCGGGATAATTTCTGTGTTTGAGTTCAGCAACCGCTGAGCAAACGCTCTGCCGCGAGTATAGTTTGAACCCAAAATCGTCTTCAGTTCGGCGCCGCTGAGCAGGACATTGCGGTAGATCTGGCCGCCGACTGAGGGCTGCTCATCGAGCAGTGCGACCTTTGCACCCTGTTCTGCGGCAAGGCTGGCTGCTGCCATGCCAGCAGGACCTGCGCCGACAACAATGACGTCAAAGTCTTTCAATCCTGGCTGTCCGTTGGGTTACTGATGGAGTGGAGAGAGCTAACACAGAGCCCTTCTCTAATTTCAACTTGACAGGCTTGAACACTGACACCATCAATCTTGACTAGGCAATCAAAACACGTTCCCATCATGCAATACGGCGCTCTGTAATTCTCTGTAGCACCTCGTTTACCTAGAATGGCGATATTTGCACCCAATAGCGCAGCGGCGACGCTATCACCTTTACAACCGAAAACAGCTTGGTCATCGAAGTTAAATTTCACGTCTGGAGTGACTGAGTTAACGCGCTTGAAACTCAAAATCTTTCCTCGCTAAATACCGACAGGTCAGGTGCTTTTGGATCTTCAGTCAACCATAAAGAGAGTAGTTTGGTGTGTGCCGCTGCCAGTGTGATGCCGCTGTGACACGTGACAAAGTAAGCGCCAGGATATCGATCCGACTGTTGGTAGATTGGCAATCCGTCGGGCGATAAAATTCGTAGCGCGGCCCAACTTCGAACCAATTGAGCACGCTGGAGTTTGGGAAACATTTTTATCGCATTGTTCGCCAGTTCGCCAATCGTTCGAATGTCGGTACCTTCTTCGAAACCCACCTCTGAGTGTGATGCGCCAATCTGTACTCCGCCATCATTGACTTGCCGGATTTCCACGTTCGGTCGATGTATCAGCTTGGGTAATTTCTCAGTGACGAGTATTTGTCCCTGTTGTGGTCTGATGGGGGTTTTAAAGCCAAGTGCCGGTCCTAAGGAGAGTGCGCCTAGGCCGGCGGCTAGTACGACTTTTTCTGCTGAATAGTGCTGACCTGCGACTGTGCTCAGTACAAATTCACCGTGAGAGGGAGTGACAGTGGCGACCTTTGAGTCAGTTTTTATCTCGCCTCCCAATGAAACAACGACCGATGTTAAAGCTTGAAGCAATCGAAGCGGGTTAAGGTGACCATCCTCTGGGCAGTAAATAGCACCGGCTACATTTGGACCGATATTGGGCTCTTCGGCTTTTAGCGCATTGTGCCCCAGAACCTCAAAGGGGAAGTCGCCCCCCATGGTCTGTTGGTGGTTTGCAAATCGTTTGCGATCTGCATCAAGTTCGGCTTCATTCATGTGGAAGGTAAAACCGCCGTCTTGCTCGAGCAGTATGTCGAGCCCTGAGTGGTTTTGCAGTTCATCAGAAAATTTCTTATACAGCGCGGCGGATCGCCGAGTCCAATGACTGTATTCAGGTTGACTAAAGCCTTTGGACTGCACCCATACCAAACCAAAATTTCCACGGGATGCGCGTAGCGCAATATCGCCTTCATCGAATAGGCAGACGCGCTTGCCAAGCCTCAGTAAGCCATAGGCCAGTGACAGACCAACAATACCACCCCCGACAATGGCGAAATCGCTGATCGGGGTGCTGCTGTTAGATACGACAGAAGGAGTATTGGTCGATACGCTCACCAGAGCTAGTATAGAGAAATTTCTGCCTAACCCACCGTGAGTGCAGTTGTCTGGTGTGAGCAAAGCGAATAGGTGAGCAGGCGCTGGCTCTAGCCCTTTACAGCCTTGGAGCTAGTATAGAGAAATTTCTGCTTAACCCACCGTGAGTGGGGTTGTATGGTGTGAGTAGGGCGCATAGGTGAGCAGATGCTGGCTGTAGCCAATTACGGCCTTACCTTATAGTGCGTGGATTGGACGAATCCATTCGTCCTGGCTGAGCGGTCAACTCAAATGTTGATTGAAAAAAGCCACTGTTCTTTCCCAAGCAGCCTTGGCTTGTTCTTCGTTGTAGCGTGGTGTCGAGTTATTGTGAAAGCCGTGCTTTGTACCCGGATAAACGTGCCGCTCATAGCTGACGTTTTCCGCTTTTAGCGCAGCTTCAAAATCTGGCCACATGGCATTGATTCGTTTATCTTCTTCTGCGGATTGAATCATAAGAGGCGCTGATATTTTCGCCACATCGGCGCTCTCAGGAGCTGCCCCATAAAATGGCACACCAGCCTGTAAATCATCGCCCATGTTCACAGCCAAAAAGTTTGTGGTACCGCCACCCCAACAGAATCCTACAGAGCCGAGTTTTCCATTAGATCGTTCGTG
>JAHQVR010000331.1 GCA_019634245.1 Gammaproteobacteria bacterium | reverse complement strand
TGTGTTGCAGCGTCAAATTAATCTGCTGAATAAGGGACGGATAGAGGAGGTGCGAAAGTTTGCAACTGATATTGGTGAGACAGCGGCAGGTGTTAGCGATATCCGCACTAATGGAGGTTCGCGATACAGAATGTCGCTGTTCTCTGATCGCTTAGGGAAACTGTACGACATTCGATTCGAAATTTATCAGAAAAAATTCTTCATGAAGTTTCTGAATAACTTTATCAATCAGTTAACGCCTTTTTTCTTCTACTCGGTTGGCGGTTACCTGGCAATTACCGGGCATATTACTGTCGGTGCATTGGTAGCCGCTCTGGCTGCGTTTAAAGATATGTCGTCACCGTGGAAGGAACTGCTAGCCTATTACAACACAACCCAGGATGTCGCTTTACGATGGGAGCAAGTAACAAAACGCTTTGCGTCAAACTCGTTGGTTGATGATCACTTATATGAAGGCGTACCTGATGAGAGCATCAGTCTAAAAGGTGATATCGATATTAACGGCGTGACAGTGCGCGATGATGATGGCCGTGCCGTATTGGAGGATATCTCACTAACCATACCGCAGGGCGCTCGGGTTGCTGTTAAAACAGACAATGAAGCTGTGGCCTTGGCGTTTGCTGATCTGCTAACTCGCGAAGTTATCCCTCAACATGGGTCTGTGAACATTGCGGGGCATGATTTAAACACGATTCACCAGGTAACTCTAGCCAATAGCATTGGCTATGCTCATTCTAACCCACATATTTTGCAAGGCACATTGGGTGAGAACCTGCTAATGCCGTTTAAAAACAAACCCATTGAAGAAATGCCTGATGGTGAAAATCTTGCTCAGTTTCACACCAACGCTATGAAATCTGGTAACAGCACAGACCCATTCGATGTCGACTGGGTTGATCCGGCTGTTGCTGGCTTACAAACGTCAGACGAAATTCGCGATTGGTGGTTTCAATTAGTTGAGGCTATGGGGATCGATGATTTCATGGTGCGTCGCGCCTTGCGATCTAGCCTGGAGTCGGCAGGTCATCAAAAATTGGCTGATGCCATTGTGCGCTTAAGGCCGGAAATTGCATCACGTATAAAGCAAGCGGGATTAGATGGAGTTGTTTACGGTTTTCACCCTGACAAATTTAATCCGGTTACGCCGTTGGGTAGCAACCTGTTATATGCGGTGCCATCGCGCATGCTAACGCAGCTGTCTTTGTCTCGAGACAAAAATGTTTTGCGCATCATCCATGAACAGGGTATTACCGATGACATGATGCAAGTGTCTGTCATGTTGATGGAAAATTTGATAGCGACCTTTGGTGATGATGGCACTGATCATCCACTGTTCAGAAGATTGAATTTGGACGAAGAGCTTTATCAGCGCCTTAGTGCAATCGTGAAAAAACGACGTGAAGTTGGGGATGCTGGACTATCAGATGAAGAAAGCGCGCTGATACTAACCGTACCCTTCGCCTTTTCGGCAGAGCAAATAGGTCCGGCATTTAGTGATGACTTTAAGCAGCGAGTGCTCGATATCCGTAAAACCAATGCTGATCAGTTGGTGAAAGAATTGGATAGCTTATTCGAAACCATCGACCCCGATAAATACATGGATGTGATGACGATAATGGATAATGCGCTATTTGGACGAATTTCGGGAATGGCAGGCGCACAAGCGAAATCTATCGAAGATATAATTGTGGATGTCATCAGTGAAAACGGCTTGCGGCGTTTGGTTGCTGAGTCTATTCACGATCTGGTGACATCATCTGGTGGTGACAATTTACCTACTATATTTAAAGAGCGTGTTGCATTCAGTCGAGCTGGCATCAAAAAGCCGAATATTCTTATTCTTTCAAATTCCCTTGCCAGCCACGACAGCGAAACGCGCGCATTGATGAGGGAGCGAATTAGCAAGCTGTTACCAGATACGACAAAAATCTTTATCGAAAACAGATTTGCTAACCCTGAAAGTTACGATCTATTTGTTGAAATTGTGGATGGCCGAATCGACGGCGCTGTCAGCCGACAAGACACGCAAGACATTGATGTGAGTCAAGATCTTAATCGCAAGATTGGCGTGATACAACAAGCAGATTTGTTTCGCGAACTTGATCGTAAGCAACAACGCTTACTCGCGTTCGGTTCACAATGGTTTAAAGCAGAGGCTGGTAACACTATCTTCTCAACGAATGAGGAGGCTGACGCAGCTTATCTGTGCGTTGAAGGCTTAGCCGAGTTGGTTTGGACTGCAGGCGACGGCGAACGGCGCAAAGTAGGCGAAGTAAGCCCTGGCCGATTAATAGGCGACTTATCAATCATAGTCAATGCACGACGCAATCTTGATCTTGTGACTTTGCAAGACAGTGTGTTCTTGCGCATTGGTGCAACAGAGCTAATGGCAGTAATAGAAAACGATGCGATGGTAGCGTCCAGTTTGTTGAGATCAGTGTCAGGACATATGACAGACATAATCGGAACCTTGCGCGACCTGAGAAACTACTCAGTTGAAAGGGGTGTGGATTTTTCTAAGTTTGATAGTAATTAAGATTGGGGTTTTATCGAATTGTACACTTCTTGAATTTTTTGGTTAAACTGCGCAGCATTTGGCCTGGCAAGTGGGTCTTCGCTTGATGCAGAAAAAATCAGAATTTGTAGTTTTTCAATTAGTAGAGTATCGATAGTGGGCCAAAACGGTTGTAGATTGTCCTCAGGTGAACTCAGCTCGCAAAGCGATTTAGATTTTAAACCAGTTAGCATCTCCCAGCACGCTTTGCCAAGTGAGTACATATCATAGTCAAACCAGGGTCTGTCCGGATCAAGTGTCTGTTTGTCGCTAAGCAGTGAAGCGGGGTCGGCCGCTTGTTTCGAGTGTCCAAAATCAGATAACACCAATGCATTGTCGATCGTCATCAGATTGCCGAGTTTGATGTCCAGGTGTTCGATACCAATTTTATGCAAATTTTCGACGACTTCTGCAAGTTGGGAAAGTAACTTCAGCCTATCTGAAAATGAAGATGAAAGATCAAGCGGCGTAGCAATAGGCATCGCATACCAGGGCTTACCGTCGTTGGTATGCCCGTGATCTATAATTGGCATAACTGATCTGACGCCAGCATGCTGAAGATGGAGCAACGTATCTATTTCGTTTTTAAAGCGCTTTTGTCTTTTATTATTTCGGGCCCGGTTTTCGATATCGCGTGGAATTTTGATCGCGGCAATATAGCCCTGCTGATTTTCGCCCCGCCACAGTAATGAGTTTTCACCCATTTCGCTCAGCAATGAGGTAATACGCCAATTGTTATCTAAATTGGACCCAATCAAATTAGTTGGTAGAAAAATTAAGTGCGTTCAGTAACCTGAACGACGTGATAGCCAAATTGTGTTTTGATTGGGCCCTGTACTTCTCCAACGCTGCCTTCAAAACAAGCGGTATCGAATTCAGGCACCATTTGGCCAGGGCCGAACGTGCCTAAGCTGCCACCATCTTTGCCGGATGGGCAGGAAGAGTGTTTTTGTGCAAGCGCTGCGAATTCAGCACCGTCACTAATTTCTTTAATGATCTCTTCACATTTGGATTCACTGTCGACAAGGATATGACGTGCAGTTGCTTTACTCATGATTTTGGTTTCCAAATTCCGAATGCATCCTGTGGAGGAGGCGGTGGTGGTGCTTTTTGTTGTGACTGTTTGGCTACATCGTCAGCAACATGCTTCATGAAAGCACCGAGGTTTTCGATGATTTCGGTTTTTTGCTGTTCTGGTATGGCTTGTTGTCCAAGCAAGAAACCAATGATAGCGGCCAAATACTGAGAAGTGACGCCAGGATCAGACGCGCTTTCATCATGCTTGGTAATTACATCTTGAATTTGTTGGACCAGTTGGGCAGAAAGCTGTAGTTCACTCATACGAGTTAAGGTGCGCCTTGTAAGTATAGTTTAAGTGTAGTTCAAGTGTGTTGATGCAACTTCAGAGCGGTGATGGGTGTCGACTGGGTCGTGGTTGTGCGCATCAAACTGGTGAGTTCCGCTAAGATTGGATTCGGGTTGGCTAGTGAGTCGCACTTTTCCACACAAAGGACAGCTATGCCACTGCGTGCAGGAACCGTTTCCAGTTTCTTGTTTGTCGAGAACCATCAAAGAACTGCAGCCATGACATTTCATAACATTATTCGCATCGGTTTTGCGGAAACAGTGTAATCCGCGTTAACGAGTCGTGCACATTGTAAGCGGTTTGCATTTCAAATACTGCTAAAAGATCCATCAATAAGATCCATCAATTTGCAGACAGGTAGCCCAGTTGGGCTAGCCGCATTTAGAGTCCCCACAATTAAGGCAGGTGGCGCAACCGTCGCGAACCATAACAGCTTTATGATTACATTTATTACAGTGTGACGCATTCGCTTGCCATGCCTCTTGACCATCAGAGGACGAGGCAGATGAATCGTTACTGGTGTTTTGTGTACTTTCAGTAGTTTTACTGACTGTCGGTTTGAGCTCAGCTTTTTTCTCTTCGATAAGTTGTTTTTGATGCGGGTCGAGTTCGGGTGCTTGTAGCATGCCGATATCGATCAAATGCTGTTCAATAACATTTCCCAACTCGGCTATGATGGATGGCATGTACTTGCCTTTATTCCAGTAACCACCGCGTGGGTCAAACACTGACTTAAGCTCTTCTACTAAAAAAGTAATATCACCACCTTTACGGAACGTTGCGGACATTATAAGCGTGAGCGCAACAATCCATTGGTAATGTTCCAGATTCTTGGAGTTGATAAATACCTCGAACGGTCGACGCAATTCATGTTCGGTGCCTTCGTTCAGGATGACATCGTTTATTGTGATGTACATCGCATGACTGGACACGTGATCGGGCACTTTCAATTTATAAGTGGAACCGATCAGTTTCTCAGGTCGTTGAAGTGTTTCGTGCATTTGAATCACATCGGCTTTGACTGGTGCAGCTTTAGCCGAATCGGTTGCAGATTCTTTTTTATCTGATACACCACTATCCGATACACCTTTATCCGGTATATCTGATACGCCTTTATCCGACGTATCGCTGGTGTTGACGTTAAAGCCAACGATTTTTTTGCTTATTTTCATGTTATTCCCATTCGCAGTTTAAAGCCAGGCTGATCTAGAACTTGCCGTAGTAGCCTTCTTTAAGTGCGTCATAAAGATTAGCGGCAGTGTGGGTCTCGCCGTCGTATTCAATTTCCTCATTGCCTTTCACACTGACAACCGATCCATCGTCGAGCGTAAATTGGTATTCGGTGTTTTCAAGGTCTTTTTCTTTAACCAGTACACCTTGAAAATTTTCTGGGTTAAATCGAAATGTGGTACAGCCCTTGAGACCCTGATCGTACGCCTGCATATAAATGTCTTTGAAATGTTCAAATTCAAAGTCGGTTGGTACATTGGCTGTTTTTGAGATCGACGAATCAATCCATTTTTGCGCAGCAGCCTGGACCGAAACGTGTTGTTCAGGTTTTATATCGTCAGCGGCAATGAAGTACTCTGGCAATTGTGCATTTTCATCTTCACTTTCACCACTTCTATGGGCATTGCCAATATGGGCATTGCTAACATGAGGCATGGCATTTGAGTTGACTAGCGCACGATACGCCAGTAATTCAAACGAATGCACATCCACTTTTTCTTTGGTTTTACGACCTTCACGAATAACGTTTCGTGAATAGTGATGTGCAAAGCTTGGCTCAATACCGTTACTGGCATTGTTCGCTAAAGACAACGCGATGGTGCCAGTTGGTGCAATGGAGCTGTGATGAGTGAAGCGAGCGCCTTGTTCTGCAAGTGCTTCAACAAGGCTTGGGTCGATTTCGGCTATGCGCTGCATATAGCGGCTGTATTTAGCGTGCAGAACTTTGCCTGTTACTTTGTCGCCAATCATGTAGCCATCGGTTTTCATTTCGGGGCGTTTTCGCAACATTTCACCGGTGACCGTAAAGGTTTCGCTCATGATAGGTGCGGCACCTTTTTCTTTTGACAGTTCGAGTGCTGCACGCCAGCCATTAACCGCCAGTTCACGCGTGACTTTTTCGGTAAATTCGAGCGACTCTTCGCTGCCGTACTTCATGCCCATTAAGGTCATGGTTGAGCCCAGGCCCAGGTAGCCCATGCCGTGACGACGCTTGCGCATAATCTCATCGCGTTGTTTACCCAGCGGCAGGCCGTTCACCTCGACTACGTTGTCGAGCATACGGGTGAAGATGGTTACTGTCTCATTGAAACTATCCCAGTCAAAACGAGCATTATCGCTAAATGGCTCAACGACAAAGCGAGTCAGGTTGATGGACCCAAGTAAGCATGCACCGTAGGGTGGC
>JAHQVR010000330.1 GCA_019634245.1 Gammaproteobacteria bacterium | reverse complement strand
TATAAGCGAGCTCCGCACGGCAATCGAAACCGCCAACGCCAACTCCCAGGCTGACGTGATCAATCTCACCAGCGACATTGAAGTCACGGCAGACCACCCGAATCAAAACGGCAACGCTGTGCGTTTTATAAGCTCCGACATCACAATTAATGGTGGCGGGCATCAAATATTTCGTAATGCTTCAAATGATCCCAATAATAACTTCAGTCGATTTCGGTTTACTGCGTTAACCGGGTACACCGAACTAACGCTTAATGACATCACGTTCGAGAACTTTTTTTTAAACGATAACAATGGCGGTGGTGTTTACGCCAGGCTCGGTGCTGAAATTAGGTTGTACAACACGACCATTGCGAATAATTTTGCTGGCGGCCTCGGTGGGGGCATTCTAAACTTTGATGCAAGCATTACCCTGCGAAACAGTATCATTGCCGGCTCCATGTCCGGCTCTGATTGTGTTTCAGCATTCAACTCAATAGCCTCGGATGAAAAAAATATCATCCAAGACGGCAGCTGTGGAACCAGTGCTCTTGCGGTTGACCCCAAGCTTGATCTGCTAAATAACAATGGTGGACGCACACGCACCCATGCATTATTAAAAAATAGCCCTGCAATTGACGCAGGCAATGGCGGCGGCTGCGCAGCAGCGCCTGTTAACAATCTTGATCAACGAGGAGAGCGACGGCCGTTCGGAGATGTCTGTGATATTGGTGCGATTGAATTTGGTGATCGGAGTAACTTTTTTGTTATTCCTCTGCCTAACGGTAAGAGTGTGACGGTCAATTTGTAGTTGATCACGACAGGTAGAATCCCGAACGTCTGCTGCTTGGAAAAGATAGAGTGCTAAGGAAGGCCATTGATGCCCTCTACAGCACCAATATCGCAAACATCTTCTCCCAGATCAAAAGTCACCACTCGGTTGTTTGCGGCTTTGGCAACAATGAAAAACGGCTGGCTCTGATCTCGTGCTTTTCCGCGCTGATCAGAATCGGGACAATTTGCTGAGTTTGCGACTCTTAGTGCTGGGCTATTTTCCACCAGCAAATGAGTAAATACGCAAGATTGGCTTCCTTTCCTGCCTGCTTGAATTAGACAGCCGTTGTCATCGAGAGTTGTGCTCAAGAGGTTCTCTAGCGGCATATTGCCCTC
The DNA here is from genome assembly GCA_019634245.1 of Gammaproteobacteria bacterium. The sequence continues at coordinate 6,769 of JAHQVR010000330.1, read as the reverse complement.
ATCTGAGGTGGCAAGGATGTCGGTTGGTCCCGGCGAAAAGCTAGTAAAGGCTGTACCGCGGGAGTTACTGTTGTTACCTAAGAGATTTGTCCCAGAGCTGTAGATACCTGATTCATAGATACTGTAACCGGCTATCTCTGGCTTAACTGCAAATCGTGCATTCCCTGAAATAATCGAGTCGGCAAATCTAATCTCGCCAGAGAATCCGCTACGCAGGCCTTCCACTTGGTTGTTTGTGATGGTGCAGAACTCCAAGTTAGCCATCGAGTTAATCGCGTAAAGTCCGGCCCTACCCTGATTGGTCGACAAGGTACTGTTAGTCATCGATAGGCTTGAGGAATCGAACAACGCTATACCACCACCTGCATAATTGCTTGAAATAGACGTATTCACAATGCTCGCTTGTGGTGCTTCTCTGAGCATTGCACCACCTCCATACCCGGCCGCACTGTTGGCAAAAATTTGCGCGTTGCTCACCGACATAGTTGAATCGCGCGCGTGTATCCCTCCGCCATCGACATCCGCTCCATTAAATTGAATCTTAGTGTTCTCGATTTCCACATTGGAGTCTCTAGCATAAATACCACCTCCATGTTGCATGGAATAGTTGGAGGATATCTCGCTTTGGATTAGCTGAAGGTCGGCGTTCACGGCATAAATTCCGCCGCCATCGCGGCTTGAACCATCGATACCATTTTGGTTACGGTCGATGATTGAATTTTCTAGAACCAACGTTTGATATTTAACCCGCACGCCACCGCCATCGCGCTCAGAAAAGTTTTGAGTCACAGCACTATTGCGTAAAACGAGCGAACTACCTTGGCCGTAGGCATCAATCCCACCGGCACCGCCCGATGCATAGTTCGCTCTCACCGTCGTGCCTTCCATCGTTGCTTGGCTGAAGAAAAAGCTTGCTGCTCCGCCTGAATCAGCATAATTTTCCGTCAGGAGTGAATTCAAAATCGTGACTGTTGCTTGAGTCGCTTCTACCGCAGCACCTCGGCCGGCCAGTCCTTCTTGCAGCGTAACCCGTTGGATTGTGACATTTGGCTCATTCGTACTCGAGCCACTTATCGAAAATATCTGATGTGCCTGGTTCCCACTGATGATTGTTTCGTTGATACCAAGTCCAGAGATATAAACGCTAGTCTCGATCTCCGGCAAAGATGATTCTAGAACTATGATGCCTGGTGTTTGCAAGTAAATAGAATCGAGTTCCTTGCCACTAACACACTCCGGGGCAAATCGATTGTCGTCTGTATTAGCGGAAATAATGGCTTCACGCAGAGTGCACTCCTCATCAGCAACCATCGTGTCGGATAAGCTATTGACTAGAATCTCAGCCGCTTGTGCGGGTGAACCAAGAGCTTGGCTCAATGCCAGAGCCAAGCAACTACGACGAAAGGAAGTAAGTGGCGGCATATTCGTTTATCTTTTCTTAGTGATCATCATCCACCGGAGGTAATTCCTAATACCTAAAGCGATTAATCAGCCTTTGATTACTTTCAATTTACAGTAGCTTGTACTGCCTAGGCTATCACTAGGGTTAGGTATATTGGAACTACCCAAGATCAGTCAATCACTTCGAGCTCGTCCGTAAGCACGGGAGACATTCAAGATGGGTTATCATTGATAAGGGGCAGAAATTAACGGTGGAAGCTGCCAAAGGCGTCTGGCCTTTACTACTCGGTCGCAAATTTGTTCCACGAATATTGTTATACGCTTGAATCAAAGCATTACAAATTCGGAATTGGGAGGAGCTTCCATGAGAATCACAATGCCAACCTAGATTTCCGGTAGGGAAGAGAAGGCGGGTATTTTGCTGGAGGGAGGGCGGACTGTTGTACGCCTCGCTTTGCTAAAAAGTATCAAGCTTCAAAGATCAATCACCACTACCCTCCCATTTCTTAAGGGAATCATAAAAAAGCTCGATTCGTCATCTGCTTCTTCCTGCAACTCAAAGGCACCGATGTCGCAGCCTTCTCCAGAAGGCCTCGGAAGACCTCTTTGATCCGTACCAGAGGTTGGCTCTGAATTGCAGAAAACATCATTACCTGCATCCAATGCGATACTTGTCTCGATCAGCTCATGCGTACGCGTAGAGCCACCATTGTCGTCAAGAGGATTTATTATCTCGCCGATTGCAGCGGGGGCAGATCCATTGCTCGTCGCGGTTATATTGGTCGCATTTGGTGGAAACCCGGTGACAGCCATCAATGTCTCGAACGCTTGTCCGTTGGAATAGCGACTGTCACCTAAGATAGAATATTCAACCATAAACGTGGTGTAGCCACTGTAAAGCTCAATGCCTGAGCTCATTGCTAAATTTACGTGATTGCCAGCAAGGATGGTATTGCGAATACCTACTTCTAAAAACGGCCCAGCCATACCCACATTGCTGCCATAAGCAAAAATGCCCCCTGCTTGATCAGACGCCGTGTTATTTGAGATGGTGCAGCTGTCAAGCAGCAAACTGGTCTGATCTCCAAATGCCGTAATTGCCCCACCACTATCAAGTGCATAATTGCCGGACAGCGTGCTATTAGCGAGACTTACTTCTCCCAGTGACACTAGGATACCTGCACCACTCTGTGCTCGGTTATTTGAAATTGTGCTTCTGATAACATCTGCTGAGGCGGACTCAGAGACGTAGAGACCTCCACCTTGATCCGTGGCGCTATTTCCAGCTACTGTGCTGTCACGCAATATTAATTGTAAGCCTGCGACACTGCCGTAATTCAGTGCCAAGCCGCCTCCACTTCCTGTGGAGTGGTTATCTAATATTTGTGAGTTTTCTATCGTAACTATGGCCTCATCGCGCGCATGGAGACCACCTCCATATCCATAGTATCCTGGAGAACCGGCGCTATTATTTCTAATTGTGCTATTGCGAATCGTAACCTCGCCGCCTGTGATGGCAATTCCACCACCATTTTGAGCCATTCCGCTACTCCCGCCAGACAGTGTCAAATTGTCGAGCGTTACAATCGAGCCCACGGTTGAGAGCACACGGTCAGAAATAGCACTTGCATCAATAGTGACACCTCCAGTGTCAGAACCATCAATTGTCAGATCATCCTCAATCGTAGGTAACACGGTGCCAGTTAAAGCTATCTCGGTGTCAACATTGGAGGGAAATTGCGCTGCTGCAAAGATGATCGTATCCATCACACCACTTCCCTCTCCATCAACGCAACCACTGCCTGCGGCATTGTTTGAATTTGCGGATTGGATCGCCTCTCGTAAGGTACAGAATCCGTCGATCGCCGATGTATCACCAGCATTATTCACCGTAATAGTGGCCGAATGGGCTGAGAGGCTCAACAGAGGAAGAACGGCGGCAGCCAAGCGAGTTAGTCTACATCGTTGCATGTTGTTGTTTAGATTTCGAGAGGTTTTTAACTGAGACTGATTGGGTTCCTATCCATATTGTGATGCGCTATGTTAGCCCAGCTATTGCCTGTACACACGCCATGGATCAAAAGAACTATCTCATAGATTAACGCGTTTTTTACTCTACTACGATACGCATATGTGCGTAGTTGCCGCGCTGGAGCAAGGAGATCGTCAGGTAGCGAAATTGGACAGCCATACCCAATAAGATTCTTAATTGATTGCTTCACCTTTTCTTTCCTTGTGAATAACTACTCGCCTCCAATCTGGACTTAACTCCTCCGGCAAGCTGTTATGGGGCACCGATTTTGCCAGCCAATTAATTTGGACGAACTTTCTGCTCCATGCTAACCGAATTCTCTCGGCCTGGGCTGCCATAGAGCTCACTCGCCATCCAGCTCGAAGCCAGGCTGTTATCGAGAGACGGACTAATGAGCTCCAGTGTAATGGCATTGGCCCCATCACTGTCTTTTAGAGCCACCTTTGGATCATAAGTTACCTCATCTTGAACGGAGCCGCTGGAGTCGAGCAGCCTTACTGTATCGCCATCAGCCGAAAAGCCAAAACCAAAGCCGCCGACCACACGTTCTTGTGCTGGATAAAACGACGTAAAGCGTTCTTGGTCTCGGGCGACAATCCAATAACTTTTCGGCGCCATAATTGTTCCTAGCGGAATGGAGAACCCTTGGCGATCTGCGGCATCTTTTACTATCCAATTTCCGATATCGATCGCAAAGTCGTTTGGGTTGTAAAGTTCTATCCAGTCACCGGTATCAAGCTCAGTAGCGGAACGATAATTTATTTCATTGATAACGATCGGTAATTGGGCATCAGGATCAGCCTCAAACACGGGCGTAATTTCCATCGGTGCTTGAATATCTACCGTTAACTGAGCGGCCTCTCGTTGATCTAAACTGCTACTCTCCCAATGAGAAAAGGTGTAACCGGGGCGAGCTAATGCTTCTAGCGTAAAAGGCACGCCCTCAAAGTAATCACCTTGCCATTCTGGGTGTTGAACAGCGAGGCGATCATTGACCCTTACGAAGCCCTGATTCGCATCTTTAATCATGATGGTTAGAGTATGAAACCCCTTGAGATTGAACGTGCTTTTTAAGTGATTTCTCGCGTGCTTAGGCCGCTCGGCAGCATACAACTTCATATTTTCTAATGCGCCATGCCAGTCGCTTAGATCGCCATCCCAGCGTTTAAAGTGGCGCACAATTTCTGCCTGTACTGGGCTCGTAATGTCATCAATATGAGAAACAACTCGCGCTGGAAGAAAACGGGAATTCAACTCATCGGCGTAGCGATTAATAAAAGCATGGCGAAAGCTCATATTTTCAGTGAGCTTTCGAAAAAGCAGTGTTGACCAGGGCGGATTAGGCCAAAACGGGCCCTTGTCTTCGAGGGCGAAGTCTAGAGTGTTGTTGAGAAAGTCGTATTTATTAAATGTGCCAAAACCAAAATCGGTATCAAATAAAATCCAACGCCATTTACCGCCATTTTCTTGCCAGTACTTAACGTTGTTGCTCGGCCAGTCAGTATTGTTGAAGTAAATTTCTGCAACGTTGTAGAGTATGTAATTTTCGATATCGATTCGCTTAGCGACTTGGTGGTAGTTCGCGTCATCAGCCAAGCTATTGCGAGTAATGAAATCTTCGAGCTCTGCGTACGATTCGCCTGATCCGTACACAAGGTCACTTTTGTCCTCTAGGATATTAAGGTTCTCTATATCGAGATCAAATTTGGCTGCGAGGAAGTGTTCGTTCACTTTTTCACGAATATTGTAAAGCCCCCAATACTTGCCATTGATATACGTAGCGGCCGATCGGTACGCCTGCAATTCCAAATCAGTGCCCTCCATCAAGCTTGTGAGGATGACATCTCGCATATTGGTATTTAGAAAATCACCGCCGGAGTTGCGTAGAACAAACGCTTGGTATTCCGAGTAAGGCCGAGATGGAAAAAGTGGATAATTGATTGCATCTTGTCCGTACTGTTGTCGCGCGAAAACAGAGACGGAAAGTTGTGGGTTTCCCATACTAAAGCTGCCAAACGTCTTAATCCCGGCATTGAACGCAGTGCCCAGTTCGCCCGTGCTCTCGTAAATGCTTATGTGGGCTGGCCGTTCCCAGTCTCGCCAAAAATTTGCCCCTTGATACGGCGCGTTTTTTGCATAGTTGTGCCCAAAAGCGAAAATGCCAATGTCATCATCAAATAGGTTTTTGGGGTCAGTAATGATGTTAACAATCGGCAAATCATGCGCGGCTTCTTCAAGCAAGTACGCTCTGCTATACACCGGGGATGGCAGATAGCTTTCGCGAAACACTCGGGCGCGAACAACGGTGGTTTTGCTGATGGGGATCGGCTGACTGTAAATAGGCGAGTTCTCGTTCGGCACGCTAGCGTCGGTTGTAAAACGCACAACCGCAGGAGCCGTTGCTCCGCTGAGACTCAACTCAAGTGGCTTACTGATACCGCCTTGATGAGAAAAGCTCACTTCATCGTTGTTGATGCCGCTGAACCCAGGCTCTGTATTAGGATCACCGGGAGTAGGATTGGCAAAGTAAGCAACCTTGTATTGCTCTGCGTTTGTAATACCTAAAGACACGTCTGCCACTAAGCTACCGGACTTTACGTGATGGACTATTTCGCCCTCTGGGTTCAGCAAGTACACGGTCTCGCCCTCACTGGATATCGTGAAGTCGGTGTGTGGGCTGTAAGTCGGTAGCGGGGTTTGCACACTCGCGGCCGCACCTTCATCCGTTGCCTGTGAATACACGGCACTTAATACCGGCACGAGGCTCATGCTGGGTGGGCGAGGCGCAGCTCGATGAATCTGGATGGCAAGAACGTTGTCGCCACCTTTTAGTAGCGAGGCAGCGTCCTTCACATGGGACCGTTCTGGAAGATCATCCGTCGCTGGTCGCTTGCTAGCAGCGAGAGCGTTATACGCTGGCGGGGTTCCAATGATATTGCTGCGAGCAATTTCCTCGCCATTGATGTACGCAACAAAACCATCTTGGTAGTCCAAGTCGAGAAACAGACCTTTTATCTTGCCTACATCAGCAATGCGGAATGTTTTGCGCACAAATATAGAGCGAGTACCGATAACGACATTGGTTTGATTGAGGGCATTATTAAAACCAAAGCCAGGCTTTCCAAGCGCCCACGTCGAGGCATCGAAATCCGCGTGTGTCCAAGCGTCATCAATCTCTTCTGTAGGGATGAGATATTGAAAGTCTGCGTTTCGGTCTATTAGGGTACGATCGGTCGAGACAGTATTTCGATTCTTCGCAGAGGCCCATACCAGAAGGTGTTCCTTAGGCTCTACGTAAAGGTCTGGAAATGCCCAATACGGGCCGCCATCTAAATG
>JAHQVR010000329.1 GCA_019634245.1 Gammaproteobacteria bacterium | reverse complement strand
GCCATCAGAATCTTTGCGCATTATGGAGGCAAATAACTGAACCATTCTTTGCCGGTCAATACGCACACCCTCATGGAACCAGTCACCATTTCGTTTGATAGAAATGTCAATTTGACCCGTTCGCTCGGGTTGCCATTGCCGTAGTTGAGGATGGGCTCCAGAGCCTACAACATCCAACTCGGTAACGGTCGCCAACAATCCGTCGATGCGTTTAGCCACCTCGCTGCCGCCTATTCATTTAGAACGGCTACATTCTCGAAGTAGGCTAACGCTTCCGGATTCGCTAAGGCCTCGATATTATCGACACTCTCACCATGCACGACCTTACGAACAGCCAGTTCTACAATCTTGCCGCTGCGGGTTCTCGGAATATCTGGAACAGCGACAATCTTTGCAGGCACATGCCTTGGCGTGGTCTGCTCACGTATATGCGACTTGACCTGGTGAATTAAATCCTCGGTTAGTTCAGCGCCTTCCCGTAGTCGTACAAAGAGAACCACACGCGTGTCGTTGTTCCAGGATTGGCCGATAACCAAAGCTTCCACAATGTCTTCAAACTGTTCGACTTGACGGTAAATCTCAGCCGTGCCAATTCGAACACCTCCAGGATTTAGCACCGCATCGGATCGACCAAAGATCACCATGCCACCATGTTCGGTGATTGACACATAGTCGCCATGGCACCAGACATTATCGAAGCGGTCAAAATAGGCGGCATGATAACGACTGCCGTCATCGTCGTTATAAAAGCCGAGTGGCATGCATGGAAAGGCATTACTACAGACAAGCTCCCCCTTGGTGTTGATGGGTAAAGCTTTACCCTCATCATCAAACGCTTGCACGTTCAACCCCAATCCAAGCGCTTGCAGTTCACCCCTGTGTACCGGCAATGCTGGATTGCCTAGCACAAAGCAAGAAACAATATCTGTCCCACCAGACATCGAGGACAAACAGACATCTTTGGCCACCTTTTCATACACAAAATCGAAACTCTCCGGCACCAAAGGAGAACCAGTGGAAAGAATCGTTTTTAGTGAAGTTAGCCGGTGAGTTTTGATGGGTTCAAGATTTGCCTTATTACACGCATCAATGAACTTTGCCGATACACCAAACACTTCAGCCTCGACTTGCTCTGCATAGTCAAACAACACATTGCCATCCGGGTAGAATGGTGATCCATCGTACAACAGCAACGTGGCCTCGACTGCCAGACCAGAAACTAGCCAGTTCCACATCATCCAACCACAGGTCGTAAAGAAGAACACTTTGTCACCACGCTTTACATCCGCATGCATCAAGTGTTCTTTGACATGCTGCAGTAGTGTCCCACCAGCGCCATGTACGATACATTTAGGCTTACCCGTGGTCCCTGAGCTAAACAGAATATATAAAGGATGATCAAAGGGTAGTTGTTCGTAACTCGCTGGCGATCCAATGAAAGGCTGGTAAAACGCTTTCATATCACTAGCCAAACTCACGGCTTTTCCTTGCAAACAATCTCCGCTGTCTACAAAATTAACCACGATGATCTGCTCCAGGCTGGGCATCTTTTCGGCCAGTTCACTGACCACCCCAAGAGAATCGTGTTGTTTACCGTTGTACCTATATCCATTGGCACAGAACAGAACTTTGGGTTCTATCTGGCCAAACCGGTCCAGTACCCCATTGACGCCAAAATCCGGCGAGCAGGAGGACCAAATAGCGCCGATACTTGACGTTGCCAACATCGCCACAATGGCCTCTGGGATATTTGGAAGGAATCCAGCCACTCGATCACCGACTCCTATACCGCACTCTCTCAATGCAGCGGCAGTAGCAGCCACCTGGTCATTAAGTTCCCGGTAGCTCACAGAAATTATGCCCCCTGTTTCACCTTTGAACATCAAGGCCGTGTCCGAGGTATTACAGCGCAATAAATTCTCCGCAAAATTCAGTTGCGCCTCTGGAAACCAGACGGCCCCCGGCATTTTGTGTCCGTCTTTGAGTATGGTTTCGCCCTTGTTGGCTGCAAGGATTTGGCTGTAGTCCCACAGCTCAGACCAAAAATCGGCACTGTTTGCTACGCTCCAATCGTGCAAGTCACTGTAACTCTGCACATCCAGTCCAAACCGATCGTTGACTCGACAGCGGAACTGTTCCACATGTGTGTTGCTTCGCCTCGTCTCCGAAGGCATCCACAGAGGTTCGGTCATGACGAACCTGACTTAGAGTTCTTTGACAACTCTATCGGTGGTGCTGCAAAATTTGGATCGGCTTGATCAACAGGACGAGGCTTCCCGTTTGGATCGATGGCAACAAAGGTAAACAGACCCTCGGTCACCTTCTCTTCAAGTGCCTTTTGCCTGCGACGTACCCAGGCTTCGACCAATACAGTAATAGAGGTCGTGCCAATTTTTTCGGTAACACAATAGCAGCTGATTTCATCACCCACGGAAACCGGTTTGTGAAACTTCATACCAGTGATCGCTACCGTGGCCACTCTACCCTTCGCAACCGAGTAGGCATAGGTTCCAGCCGCCAAGTCCATTTGCGATAAAATCCACCCACCAAAAATATCTCCATTAAAATTAGTATCTGCTGGCATCGCCATCGTTCTTAGCGCGACTCGAGTGTTATCTTTGTCTATCGCCGGGGTTGTGTCCGTCATGCCTGCCCTACCGTTGGGTTTACCTAACTCTCAAAATCTCGAGTATCTTCAATGACAAGACCATCGTTCGCAAACGGTGTGTTCGTGTTAACCACCTCGCCTTTGATCTTCAGTATCGATTTTACACTGTCTTCAATAGCCTGAAGGTTAATCACATCGTCTGCTAAATCGGTTTTCACATGCAGGGTCATGGTATCCATATCATTCTTACGGCCGACGATCAATCGCGCTGCCTGAATCTCCGGATGCGCCCGGCGAATGTCATCAATCTGTTGTGGATCCACAAACATTCCTTTCACTTTGGTGCGCTGATCAGCTCGCCCCATCCAGCCGGCCAAACGCATTTGGGTTCTGCCACAAGGACTGGCTTCGGGCAGTAATTTGGAGAGGTCACCGGTGGCAAAGCGTACCAACGGATAATCTGGATGGAGCCGGGTGACTACCAATTCACCCACCTGATCCACCGCGAGTGGCTCACCCGTACCGGGTCGTACAATCTCAACAATCAGATGTTCATTAACTACCATGCCGGGGTGAATCTGGTTATCGGTGCTGGTCTCGTACGCTATCACCCCAAGATCGGCCGTGGCGTACGCCTGTTGCACGTGTATGCCCTGATCGAGATAAGCCTGCCGCATATTGGGAAACAATGCACCACCGGATACCAATGCTCGTTTTAACTTGGGTAAACTTTGTTGAACCTCAGCAGCCCTGTTGAGCAGAGATTGCAAGAAATCTGGAGTGCCGATATAGGCACTAGCACTCAGCTGCACCAAAGCTTCCACTTGCGCCTCTGTGTTGCCCACACCTGCAGGAAACACGATGCAACCCAACGCCTTTGCCCCCTCATCTAAAATGAAACCACCGGGCGTTAAGTGATAAGAAAACGCATTGTGGACAATATCTCCAGCTCTGATACCAACAGCATGGAGACAACGTGCGGCTTGCCATGGATCGAGACCCGACACTTGCGGTTCCCATACCGGACCTGGTGACATAAAGACTCGACCTCCTTGTATACCTTCTAAATCCACAAACCCCCCAAAGGGTGGATCTTGACGTTGGAACTCCATTAATGTTTCTTTGCGGAGGACAGGTAGCTTCTGCAACGTCGACCTATCAACTACCGAAGAGACATCACAGCCTTCCAGATGTTTGGCCAATAGCGGAATTCGTTGCACCGCCTCGCCTAACTGTTGCGGTAAATTAGAAAACAGTCGGAATTCGCGCTCATCGGATGACAACGTATCCAATTCATCAAAATAGGTATTCATGAGAAGCTCTTGAATTCACTCTGTGGTTAGACTAATGACAACTGTTGGCGTCCTGCGAGGGTCGGTAGCGGGATTAATTGAATGTGCGCTGACTCAAAACAACGGTCAGGACAGCCAGCGTTTTCGTCGCTTATAGTGCTTTACATCGCGGAAGCTGCGGCGTCCCTCGCCACCCACACCTAGATAAAACTCTTTTACGTCGGCATTTTCTCTTAATTCTGCGCCGGTACCATCGAGTACAATGCGTCCAGATTCAAGAATGTATCCGTAGGTGGCATAACGCAGTGCTATGTTGGTATTTTGCTCGGCGAGTAAAAAAGACACCCCCGTGTCAGTATTAAGCTTCTTCACAATGTCGAAGATTTCTTCAACTAACTGAGGAGCTAAACCCATCGATGGTTCATCTAGCAATATCATGGACGGCCGCGACATCAGCGCACGACCGATAGCACACATCTGCTGTTCGCCGCCCGAGGTATAACCGGCCTGGGAGGTTTTCCGTTCACGTAGCCGCGGGAAATAGTCATAGACCATCTCCATATCTTTGCCAATCGCCTCTTTGCCGTCCTTGCGTGTAAAGGCACCGGTGAGTAAATTGTCTTCAATTGTCAGATGTTCAAAACAGTGACGTCCTTCCATCACTTGAATACATCCACGCCGGACCAATTCGTTTGGGGACAGTGCTTGCACTTCGTCACCTTTAAAAACAATGGAACCCTTAGTGACTTCACCACGTTCTGCTTGTAACAAGTTGGAAATAGCTTTTAGCGTTGTCGTCTTACCGGCTCCATTCGCACCGAGCAGGGCCACTATGCCGCCCTCTGGCACTTGCAGAGACACACCCTTCAACACCAATATGACGTGGTCGTAGATGACCTCGATGTTGTTGACATCCAGAATCGGTGAGGTGCCAACGCTTTGTGTTGCGAGTTCAGACATTAGGCTTGGCCATCAGGCATCAGCTCAATGAGAAATAGTCCATTGAGCTGACACCTGGTAAAAACCAAAAACCGATAAATCAAGCGCAGTCAGCCAGTTCCCAATCGGGCTTGTCCGATACATATTTATCCGCCGCTTCTTCGAGAAGCGGTCGTACCACATCGTTCATCGGTTCAATCAAATCAGTGACTCGAGCCCAATCTGAGCCATCCCATTGCTGCATAAAAACAGCGCCAGCACCTTCATGATCTGCACAGGACCCTTTGACCGCTCCGGTAAAGCCTTCCAGCCCCAGTTCCGTCAGTCTTGCCTCTGAAAGATCAATATTCTCCAGACCAAAACGCATATCTTCACCGTTGATAACGGTCTTACCCGTTTCAGCCTGTGCTACCCGAATGGCCTCAGCCAATACAACGGCGTTAAACAGCCCCCGGTTGTACAGCACGTTACCCACATCATCGGGTGAGGCCACTTGGCTGTTGCCTTTATCAACCACATGGGTAATCACATCTTGCAACGCCGGAAATTCTGTACCGATTCCAGAGAAATTCGCCGCAAGGTAACCCTTACCCGCTTCACCCACAGCCTTTAAGTCATTGTGTGAACCCGCCCACCAGTTGCCGATGAATCGGTCCATTGGGTAACGGATTTTGGCAGCTTCCTTGATAGCGGTAGGATTCATCGCACCCCAGCCCCACATGATCATCCAATCTGGCCGCTCTTTGCGCACGTTTAACCACTGTGCAGATTGATTCTGCATTTCTTTAACACCCACAGGAAACTTAGCCACATCGAATTTCAACGATTCCGAAAGCTTATCGAGCAGTGGCAAAGGCTCTTTCCCGTAACCCACATCCAGGTAGATAAAACCGATTTTTTTGCCTTCAACACCACCATTAGAATCTATGTATTTAAGAATCGATGACAGTTGATTCCAGTAGGTCGTTGGATACACAAACGTCCAGGGAAACTTCTCCCCAATCGCTGCAGCGGATAGACCGTAGCCCATCGAAAATACCGGGATTTTATCTACCGGTGCTTTGGGTATCAGTGCCAGGGTAATACCGGTGGACAATGGGCTATAGGCTAGAGCTCCTTTGCCTTTAGTTGCTTCATAGCATTCCACTCCCTTCTGCGTGTTGTAAGCCGTTTCACATTCTTCTACAACGATCTTGACTCCGCCAATGCCGCCATCTCGCTCGTTGAGCATATTAAAATAATCTGCATACCCGTCAGCGAAGGGTGTGCCACCCCCAGCAAACGGACCGGTACGATAGCTCAATGACGGCATGTACATTTCTTCTGCTTGAACAGCAGGAACCGCAGCCGCTGTAATCAACACAGCTCCGGCAATAGCAATTAGTGTTTTTCTCATGTCTTCCCTCCAAAAAGGTAAATGGCTTTATGCCTCAGGTACACTCCTACAACAACGTCAATAACCGTCGCATATTTCTTAAATCTGCACAAGCCAAACCCTCGCTTTCACCTCGGTAAATTGAACTTAAATCTACGAGGTAGCATAGGGAAATGGCCATGTACGGAGTTTTTCCTTCACGATCTGCCACATTCTCGCCAAACCGTGTGGTTCCACTATCAAAAAGAACACGATGAGAACCCCTATGATGATTTGACTGACGTGTTCCAGTGTGGCAGCCAACACATCCAAGCCGAGTAGTGGTGGCACAAATCGAATTATAACGGGTAACACCCAGATAAATGCCGCACCCAAAAAACACCCTAACAGCGAACCCATGCCACCGATGATCACCATAAAGAGAACCAGAAAAGAATGGTTGATATCAAACGCCTCAACCTCAGCAGAGCCTAACCAACAAAACACCATCAACGCACCAGCAACACCGCAGTAGTAGCTGGAAAAGGCAAAAGCTGAGAGCTTTGCTCGCAGTGGCCGCACACCCATGAGTTCAGCAGCGATGTCCATATCTCTAATCATCATCCACGAACGCCCGATTCGACCTCTAAGCACATTGGCCGCTACTAATGTCATCAATGCAACTATGGTGAGTATTACGAGGTATCGGGCAATGGGAGTCGCCTGTGGGCCGGCGACAGCTATGCCAAACAATTCTCGCAATGGCACTTCTATAGCACCTGAGTCGTTGTAGTTGTAAAGCCACCCAACTCGGATAAAACACCATTCTAAGAAGAACTGTGCCGCTAACGTCGTGATGGCAAGATACAAACCCTTGATGCGCAAGCTTGGCAAACCAAACAAAACGCCCACCATGGCCGAAAATAAACCCGACAACATGATGTGGACAATAATGCTGACATCGGGGAAATAGGTAGTGAGCTTATAGCACGCGTAGGCACCCACGCCCATAAAAGCACCAGTGCCCAACGATAACTGCCCTGCATAACCCGTAAGAATGTTCAGCCCAATCGCCGCTAACGCAAAAACCAGAAACGGAATCATGATTGAGCTGAGAAAAAATTCGGTCGCAAACACTGGAACGACGACAAAGGCTACAATCAGTATTAAGCCGATCCCGATCCTGTCTTGGAGAATCGGCAGCAAAGCTTGATCATCAGCGTAGTTGGTTTTGAATTGTCCTGCCTCTCGATAGAACATCAAACCCTCTCAATAATTTTTTCGCCAAACAAACCTTGCGGGCGAAACAGCAAAAAAATCAGCGCCAGAACATAGGCAAACCAGGCCTCCACACCACCACCAAACAATGGCCCCCAGTACACCTCGAAGAGTTTCTCGCCGATACCGACAACCAACCCACCGACAACCGCGCCAGGAATCGATGTAAAACCACCCAAAATTAGTACAGCCAACGCCTTGAGCGCAATGATCTCCAGTGCAAAGGATACATCTGATCTCGCTCCCCACATTATGCCGGTAACCAAAGCCACAATACCCGAGGCAAACCAGACGATGGCCCAAATCTGATTCAGGGAGATACCTACTGAGAGCGCCGCCTGATGATCATCAGCAACGGCTCTTAATGCTCGACCGATGCGAGTTTTGGAAAAAAACAATGCCAGCGTGACCACCATCAATATAGCAATAACGGCTGCGGCGATATCAATATGTTGAAAGATCACGATGCCATCAAACACTTCCCAAACGCTTGAACCCGTGGAAAAACCCAGCTCCTCGGTGATCATCGATTTGGTTTCCCCGCCAAAGAAGAGTTGCCCGGCGCCTTTAATAATAAGGGTTAGTCCAATAGTGGCCATGAGCAAAATCGCATCGTGCTGATTAACCAATTTACGTAACACTAACCGCTCTATGCTCAAGGCTAATAGCCCCATCACAGCCACGGTGATGATCAGCGCAAGCCATGCGGGAACTCCCAGCGCATGAATACCCACCAAGGCCAAGGCAGCAAATACCACCATAATGCCCTGAGCAAAATTAAACACGCCGGATGCTTTGAAGATCAACACAAAGCCCAGCGCGATCAATGCATAGAGCACACCGGATACGAAACCTTCCCAAATTACCTGCAATAAAAAATCGGGTGCAGATCCCATGTCGGCAAAGGGAGATACAAGCAACATGTTAAACACATCGTTCAATGGCCCACTCCCAAATAGGCTTCGATGACAGCGTCACTGCGTTGTACTGCCTCTGGTGTACCGTCGGCTATTTTTTTTCCATAGTCTAAAACCACAATTCGATCAGCCAGATCCATAACGACACCCATATCATGCTCAATCAACGCGATCGTCGTACCGAACTCATCATTGAGATCGATGATGAATCGGCTCATATCCTCTTTTTCTTCCAAATTCATCCCAGCCATTGGTTCATCCAAAAGTAACAATTCAGGCTCCATCGCCATCGCTCTTCCTAATTCAACTCTTTTTTGTAATCCATAGGGCAACCGTCCCACTGATTGTCGACGAATGTGGGCGATTTCCAAAAAGTCGATAATCTCTTCTACACGTTTGCGATGCTCAATCTCTTCCTCTCGCGCTGGGCCCACATGCAACATCTGCCAAAACAGCCCCCTATTCATTCGCAATGATCGGCCAGACATAATGTTGTCCAGAGTACTCATACCTTTAAACAGCGCAACATTTTGGAACGTGCGAGCTATTCCAGAGGCAGCAGCTCGATGCGGAGACATGCGCCGCCTAGGGCGGCCGCGAAAAGTGATCGTGCCTTGCTGAGGGTGGTAAAACCCATTGATCACGTTCAACATTGATGTTTTGCCCGCTCCATTGGGTCCGATAATCGCCCGAATTTCTCCTTCGAGAATGTCAAAAGACACATCGCTGATCGCGTTCACACCGCCGAATGATAGTGACACGTTGTCCACCCGCAGCAATTCTTTCACCGATGAGTCAGTGATAGCGGAGTCTGCGATGGGAGCGGTAAGGGTCACTGGTTGAGTATCTTCAAGCTATGATGCTTGTTGCATCGGTGATTGGGTATCGACCGCCCGTATCTGCACGGTCGCTTCTAGAATACCTTTGCGGCCGTCTTCATACACCACCTCGGTAGCGATATGTTGCTCGGTGCCTTCTGAATAAAGTGCATCGATCAGTATTTTGTATCGATCGTGAATAAAGCTTCTTCGAACCTTTTGGGTGCGTGTTAGCTCACCATCATCGGCGTCTAGTTCTTTGTGTAACACCAAGAAACGTTGAATCTGGGCACCAGCGGTTCTGGGTTCAGAGGCTAAGTCACGATTTACCTGGTTCACATGCTCCTCGATCATGTCATATACCAAGGGATGTCCAGCCAACTCCTGATAAGAGCCATAAACAATATTGTTGCGCTCAGCCCAATTTCCCACCGCCGTTAAATCTATATTGATCATCGCCGAGGCATAGTCTCGGCCATCACCCACCGCAACCACCTCTTTAATGTTGGGGAAAAACTTCAATTTGTTTTCAATAAATTTGGGTGGGAACATACTGCCATCGTTCAGTCGGCCCACATCTTTGGCTCGATCGATAATTCTCAAATGACCCTTTTCATCAATAAATCCGGCATCTCCGGTGTGAACCCAACCTTCTGCGGTTTTGGTATCGCGAGTAGCTTCTTCGTTTTTGTAGTAACCCACAAACACACCGGGAGAGCGGTACAAAACCTCATCATTGTCAGCAATATCGATCTCAACCCCTGGCGACGGTGTGCCGACAGTTTCAGCATCAATTTGACCATCAGGTTGGGCCGTGATGTAAACACTCGCCTCTGTCTGTCCATACAGCTGCTTTAAATTAATACCCAGCGACCGATAGAAACGGAATATGTCTGGCCCTATGGCCTCTCCAGCGGTATACGCGACCCGAACTTTGGTCATGCCTAATCGATTCCGCAAGGGGCCATACACAAACCAATTGCCAAGCTGGTAGTGCATCCTAGCCCACGGAGATACTGACTCCCCATTAAGAATCCGCTCACCGTGTTTGTTCGCCACCGCTAAAAAATGATGAAATAGTTTCCTCTTTAGAGCGCTGGCATCTTCCATGTTCACCATGATTGATGTGAGTAAACTTTCAAAGACTCTCGGCGGCGCAAAAAAATAGGTGGGTGCGATTTCGCGTCGACACTCCGCGATCGCATCCATACTTTCTGGGCAACAAACGCTATAACCCGCCACGAGCGCTTGGGTGTAAGAAAACACATGATCACCGACCCAGGCCAAAGGTAAATACGCCAGCGTCTCTTCGCGTTCGGTTAGATCATCAAATCGATTGGCGTTTATCGATGTTTCTATCAAATTTTCATGAGAGAGCATGACGCCCTTCGGCGTACCCGTGGTCCCCGAGGTGTACAACATGACGCATATGGCCTCGACGTCTAGCACTTCAATAGCCTGACACCAATCTGCATCCGACTGAGCGTCATGGTCTAATCTCGCACGCCCCATCCGCTGCACTGCGGCATAGTTAACCACTTGTGCTTCGTCGTAATCACGAAGGCCGCGCGGTTCGTCATAAATGATTTTATCCAACCGAGTCAGTCCGTCCTTAATGGACAGCACTTTGTCCACCTGCTCTTGATCCTGGCAAACCGCAACACGGACCTCTGCGTGATTGAGAACGTATTTCATTTCCTCAGCCACGGAATCAGCATAAACGGGCACGGGTACCGCTCCGAGGGCTTGGACCGCCGCAAAGGTCCAGTACATTTTGGGTCGGTTTCCTCCCACAATGGCCACTTTGTCACCGCTGGTTAGGCCCAGTTCGGTTAGGCCTAGCGAAAACGATTGAATCTCTTGATATAAATCCCGCCAGGTGTACTCCTTCCATATACCAAAGTCTTTGTGACGCATCGCCACTCGCTCTGGATATATTTGTGAGTTTCGAATCAAATACGCTGGCAAGCTGGACAGCTTTGGCGCGTCGGCATTGTGATCTGGCTGACTCATACCAGACACTCTAAATCATGGCTTTAGAATTGTCGATATTCCGCCCATGTAGGGTTGAAGTGCCGAGGGAATGGCAACGCTGCCGTCAGCTTGCTGACCATTTTCAAGCACCGCAATCAACGTTCTTCCCACCGCCAAGCCTGAACCGTTCAACGTATGCACAAGCTCCGGCTTTTTAGCTGATGGACTCCGGTATCGAGCCTGCATACGCCGAGCTTGAAAATCCGTACAGTTACTAATCGATGAAATTTCTCTATAGGCGTCTTGAGCAGGCAACCAAACCTCCAAATCATAGGTTTTCGCAGCCGCAAAACCGATGTCACCACCACAGAGCACCACCACACGGTAGGGCAATTCCAACGCTTGCAATATGGCTTCAGCATGAGCGGTCATTTCTTCAAGCGCTTCCCAGGAATCCTCCGGTCGCGTGATTTGCACCATTTCCACCTTTTCAAATTGATGCTGACGAATCAGGCCACGCGTATCTCTGCCGTAGGAACCGGCCTCTGAGCGAAAACAGTTGCTGTGACACGTAAACTTCAAAGGCAGTGAATCTGCTTCAATGATATCCCCGCGGATAATATTCGTTACAGGCACTTCTGAGGTGGGTATTAGATAGTAGTTTTGTTCCGCTGAGAGTTGAAACAAGTCTTCTGCAAATTTTGGTAATTGTCCTGTCCCTGTGAGCGTTTCTCGATTCACAATCAGTGGAACGCTAACTTCCTCATAGCCATGTTCCAAAGTTTGTTTGTCCAACATAAATTGCACCAAGGCTCGATGGAGGCGCGCCACCTCCCCTCGCATTAGGGCAAACCGAGAGCCGGTTAATTTGGCAGCTGTGTCAAAGTCCAGGCCGGCTGCGCGAGCGCCTAAATCGACGTGATCTTTGATGTCGAAATCAAATTCCCTCGGCTCACCGTGAGATCGAACCAACACATTGTCGTTTTCATCCGAGCCAGGCGGTACGCTCTCATGTGTCAAGTTCGGGATAGTGAGCTGAATATCAGTGACCTTAGACTGCACAGCTTGCAACTTGGCTTCTGCCTCCGATAGTTCGGTTCCGAGGTTTTCTACCTCCGCGAGTAGCGGCGCGATATCGTCGCCTTTAGCCTTGGCCTGACCAATGGCCTTTGATCGTGCATTGCGATTAGCCTGAAGCTCCTCTGCGCGCTGCTGCAACAACTTACGCTCATTCTCTAGCGAGGCGTAAGTGGTGCTGTCCAGGGAAAAGTGTTGCACTTCCAACTGCTTGACGACAGCATCAAGATCGTTGCGAAGCAATTTTGGGTCGAGCATATTACTGGTAGCCACCAAAGACAAAAGGAACGGTGAATATTGACACACTGCGAGGTTGTTGTGCAAAGCTGACAGAGCAAAGAAACTTCACTCGTTACGAGACCAGAATGCGGGCTAGCCAAGCACCAAAGAACACGGCTAATAAAGCACCCAGAACATTGGCCAAAATGTTTAGCAGCGCGATTGCACTGTCGCCGGATTCAGCCAATCGGAGGGTTTCCACCGAAAACGCCGAGAAGGTGGTAAAACCACCCAGAATTCCGGTAAACACCAATAAAGACCAACCACCTTGCGGCAGCTCAGAGCCACGGGCCAGTAACCAACCCGTCAAAAAACCGGCCATCGCGCAGCCAGCCACATTGACTAATAAGGTGGCCCACGGAAAACGAGAGTCGCTGCCAGCTAGTAGCACTGAACATCCGTAGCGAAGGCAGGCTCCCAGCGCCCCACCGAGTGCGACCATGGCAAAAGCCTGAGGAGTTGTGGTCATGGGCATTGAGATTGCATCCTGTTTCGTGAACTCTATCGCAAAAAGTACTCAGACATGATTCGCATACTCACTGCAGGCTTACTACTCACGATCGCAACGTCTCTGCTCGCACAGCCTCTGTATCGTTGGGTCGAAGCTGACGGGTCAATCACCTTCTCACCTTCCAAACCCACTGATGGGCGTGATTATGAGGTGGTTAATCCAGCGGTAAGCCAACAGGGTGCCGGCACTATAGCACCTGAAGCAGCCAAGCTTTCAGCCGCTGAACAATCGACTACGAGTGAATCTCGGCTAGTGAATTCTGCTGCACTGTCCCCTGTGAGCCCGACTGAAAATTCTTTGAGTAAAGAAGACATAGTCGCTCGGTCTGTAGTAAAGAAACCGACTCAAGGTAAAACGGATATCGGCAAATTAAGCTACGCCCCATCGACAAATCCCGACACACCGAGACTAAGAGACGGTATTACCGCTCAGACCGCAGCGGCCGAACCAGCGATCAGCCCAAAAGGCGCAGTGCAACCACAAGGAAAGAGCAATATGGTTGCGTCAAAACAGAAATTTGCCCAGTGCCAGGAGCTGAGAAAACGGGTTGTGTCTTTAGAAAGACAAATCAAAACCGGATTGACGCCAGAGCGTATGGACTCCACGGTCGTTTACATGGCTCGTTATCAACGTAGCATCAATCAACACTGCGGTTGAGTCGTGCCTTCCAGCATTGCTGCTGCGGCATCTTGCAGCAGTTTGCTGGATACCTCAACGGCGGCGGGTTTGCCGAAGCTGTGCCCCTGTCGAAGGCAGTAGCTCAGCCAACGATTCAAAAAACGATTCAGCGCATATCCATCGTCCAGATTTCGTGTGCGTCGTGCATATTTTTTGTCAACACCCGGTAGTAATCCACTGAGCACTTCGCACGTGCGAGCATCGTGATACAGACGTAGAGTCAGATCGGGTTCGCAGGCATCGAGCGGCTCGCTGAAGCGATAGGTGAGCCGAAAGGTGGTTGTGTACCGGACTTGCTGAATATCATAAAGCTCGAGAGCGAGCGCATGCTTGGCCTGCGACACATACAGATCTGCCTCGAGTGTTCGAAGCGCAGGAATCAACAACCGAATCAACCGATAATTCTCTTCATACAGCTCCATTAGCGACTGAAATCGCCGACTGGTTTTTGGCCTGTAGAGGGAGGTGTCTAGCATGTCAAAAGGGCATTAATCATCAGTTTTGCAACACTCAAAGGATATAGAAGAGCTTGGTCCGGTCTTCAACACTGTCGCACAATTGTTAATTCTTGAGGGTGGAAATTAAGCGCAAAACGCAGATTTTCCTTGAAAACACCCCCTTGCGCGACCATATTGCCGAGATAGTTGAAGAAATCCTCGTTCTGGCGGTTGCGGGGAGGTGTTATTTGTTGATAATGACCGCTCATTTGTATTTGTTTGTTTGCGAGATTGAATGGCCAAAGAAGAACCTATTGAAATGGAAGGTACGGTAGTAGATACCCTTCCGAACACCATGTTCCGAGTGGAACTGGAAAACGGACACGTGGTGACCGCCCATATTTCAGGAAAGATGCGAAAGCACTACATCCGTATTTTGACCGGTGACAAGGTTACCGTTCAGATGACCCCCTACGACCTGACTAAAGGTCGAATTACTTACCGCAGCCGATAGGCAATCATTTCGAACACACCCGCATCAAAGTGGTAGACCACCGATTCGACCACTCCATTGCACACTGTCATTGGTCCAAACGTCAACGGGTTGCCCGGACTCCCAAAAATCCCGATCGATCAGAGCCAGACCCACATTGGCTTTTAATCGGGGTGACCAAGCCGCAGAGGTGATTGCACCTACTTGTTGCCCGTTCACTGTCACGGGCCAGCGCGTGGCACAAGCAGGACACGGCTCGCCTTCAAAGACTACAGCGCGGATTTCCCGTTGAACACCTTCGGAGGCAATGCGCCGTAATGCTTCGCGACCCAGATAATTAACGCTGTCATCCATCGAGCAAAATCTGGATAGCCCCATCTCCAATGGATTATTGTCGCGAGTCATATCATTACCATAGGACAGCAATCCACCTTCGATTCTTTCAATTATATTGGGACATCCCGGTGCGATATTGTAGGCTTGCCCGGCGTCACATACGGCATCCCAGAGCATCGCTCCATACTCAGCTCCCTGGAGATAGATTTCGAAGCCTCCCTGTCGGGAGTAGCCAGATCGAGCAATTAATTGCGTTGAGCCTTGAAACTCAAACCAACCAAATTTAAAAAAATTGATCTTACGAACTGCATCGCCAAAAAGGTCTTCCATCACCGCTTCAGCTTTTGGCCCCTGCACCGCAAGTGGCGACACATCCGGTTCTGCAATATCAACCTTTAGACCAAGCCCCAGTGCAAGCCCTTTCGCAAACAACAACACATCGCTATCAGCGATGGACAACCAAAAGCAATTCTCGCTAATTTTGAGTAGAACAGGATCATTGATCATGCCTGCTTGTTCATCGATCAATGGTAGGTATAAACAATCACCCACCTCAGCCTCATCGATATTTCGAGGTGTCATCCATTGAATTAACTGTGCGGCGTCAGGGCCTTTGATCTGCACCTGTCGTTGGCAGGCCACATCCCAGATTTGTACATGTTCGCGTAAATGCCAATAGTCTTCCTCCACCGATCGCGCATAAGCTTTGGGAAGCAGCATATGATTGACTACTGAAAAACCACGCACTCCCGCTTCTTCGGCCCGAGCTGTATAGGGTGTGCGTCGAAGCCTACATGAAAAGTTTAGTCCATTGCTCATAGTTCTACTCCGGTAGAGACCACCAGCAACTATAGGAATTGGGATTTAGTATCAACGGAATATGGTAACGAGCATCAACATTCGGCATGGTAAATCGCAGCACAATTTGTTGCATGATTTGAACTCCATCGCGAGGTAGATCCTGCGAAGCCCAATACTCTCCCGACCAGCAAATCATTTCATACTGGTCAGTTACGTCAAATGCCCGCAGATCAACAGCCATTGACAATCGCCCAGCGACATCTGTTGCTGTGTCAAATAAGATCGCACCTGTGGCTAAGTTTTTTAGTTGCATACGAACAGCGGCGGCATGACTTCCATCAACACCATTTAGCGTATGAGAGGAAACAGTAGCCATTACTCAATAGAGGCCTTATCACGTTTGTCAGATGTTGCAGCGACAATGGGAGAAATCACCCCGCGACATTTGACATTGACACAGGCCGTTTTTCCAGACGCCAGCGCCCGTTGCAAAGCCGGACCAAGTTGATTGCGCTGCGTAACCAATTCCCCGTGACCACCCAAGCCTTCGAACATCGAATGAAACGGAATGTCGCGAAAGTCAGTGGCGAAGTGACTGCCTGATACAAACAGCCTCTCCTGCTGCTGACTGATGCAATCCAGCCCGCCATTGTTATCAATGACCACAACGATAGGAAGATTCTCCTGAAAAGCTGCTTCTACCGACAAGCCACCCGATAAGAATGCTCCATCACCCGACACTACCACTATATTTTTGTCAGGATGAAGGGCTTTGGCTGAAATGCCAAAACTTATACCCACTCCCAGCAATGAATAGTTTCCCGGGTGCAACACACCGGCGAGTTTTTTGCCTCGCCAACCCGCCATATTGACCGCAATTTCATTCCAGAAATGTGTATTGCCGCCATCAATAACCAACCAGTCGCCATCATTCATCTGAGCTTGTACATCCAGACCGAGCTGAAGGGGATGTATTTTACCCCCGCTAGATTCATCCTCAGCGGTTTCACGGGCTATGTGAGATTCCCATTCCTCTACCCAGTCAGCTCTGCGTTGACGTTGTAGATTGAACCAGTCGGGCCATTGTTGTTGAACAGCTGACAATGCATTGAGAAAAGCGCCCGGATCGCATAGTAGCGATTCGTCGGCTGCGTAGTTGTACTCCAATTCCTCAGCGCTACCATTGATACAAATCAGTTTCGTAGATTTGGGAATAAACGGAGGATTGCCAAAGTTCATTTGATTATCAAGACGACCACCAATCATCAAACAGACATCCGCTTCCTGTATCGCCGGTTTTGACGGATGGTATTGATGAAAATCGGCAAGCCCCATATAGGCTTCAGAATTCTCCGGTAGTAATTTACTGTGATACGGAACATTGAACACCGGCAATCGCAGCGAACTTGCTACTGAAGAGAGCGTATTTTCCGCACCGGACCACCAGATGCCATGGCCGCCGATAATAATAGGCCGTTGCGACTGAGTTACGCTTTCCAGCACGCGATCCAATGCAACCGGATCGGGCCAGGCCCGCGGTATTGGCCGCGGTTTATGAGACCAAGGGCGCTCAGTATCGCCGACATTCTCATGAAAACAGGAAAACATAATATCGACCGGCAAGCTGATGTGCACCGGCCCCGTATAACCCGTAGTCGCGGCTTGCCAGGCTCGATCAACGAATTCAGCAATACGCTCTCCATCAGTGACCTGGACAGAGTATTTCACCAATGGAGCTGCTATAGCCACATCGTCAATCTCTTTAAAGCCGCCTGCCCCTTGTCGCTTCAATGTTGAAGAACCGGTAACAAAGATCACCGGTGAGCGCTCACCAGCAGCTTCCAGCATCGCGGGCACCGCATTGGCAAACCCTTCAGGTCCAACCAGGCACACGGTGGGCTTTCGGCTTATGCGAGTGTGACCATCAGCCAAATGCCCTGCGATTTGTTCATGGGGGCAATTGATCACTGCCATCTGGCATTCCATGAAACCTTCGAGGGCCGGGTTGCAGAACCCACCGGCCAGAGTAAATACGTGCTCGACTCCCTTTTGTTGCAGCGCTCGGGCGAGAAGAGCACCACCACGTACGCTAGAGGTTTCGTTCATAGTGCGATGCTCCCCATCAAGACAACAAAGGATGTTTCAATCGCTTACTGTAACTCACACTCAGCGTTGACAAAAGATAGTCGATTTCAGCGCTCACGAGGTATGAGCTGGCATAGGTATGATCATGCCACTTGTGTGCGAGGGAATTTACGACGAATGATTTCCAATTTGCGTCTACGGCATGGATTGTCAGGTCTGTAAAACCAAAAACGGCACCTAGGCGAGTAGCCGTAGGTGCCGTTTAGGACAGTTTGCTTCTGGGAGAGAGAGTTTAGACGGTGGCTTCCTTGTTAGCCGGGCTCTCAATATCAAACGCCAGATCACCATTTTCATCCAGCTTCACTCGAACGTGGCCGCCACGGTTGAGTTTGCCAAACAGAATCTCATCGGCCAGTTGCTTTTTGACATTTTCGCTAATCAAGCGAGTCATGGGACGAGCGCCCATCTTCGCATCGAAGCCATGCTCTGCAAGCCAGGCTTTTGCTTCTGCATTGAAGTCAATGGATACCTGTTTCTCTTCAAGCTGCGCTTCCAGTTCGATGATAAATTTATCCACCACGTTAAGGATGATCTGCTTATCAAGCGGTTGAAACTGAATAATGGCGTCAATCCGGTTGCGAAATTCAGGCGTGAACATCTTGGCCACCGCTTCCATTCCATCAGTACTTCGATCTTGTGTGGTAAATCCTAATGAGCTCTTTGACAAAGACTCAGCACCCGCATTGGTTGTCATTACGAGAACCACATTACGGAAATCGGCTTTTCGACCATTGTTGTCGGTCAACGTACCGTGATCCATAACTTGTAGCAACAAGTTAAACACATCAGGATGGGCCTTCTCAATTTCGTCGAGCAGAACCACGCAATGTGGATTTTGCACTACCGCATCAGTCAAAAGACCGCCTTGGTCATAACCAACATATCCCGGAGGTGCACCAATGAGTCGTGACACCGTGTGCCGCTCCATGTACTCAGACATGTCAAACCGAACTAATTCGATTCCCATCACCTTGGCCAATTGTTTGGTGACTTCAGTCTTACCCACACCAGTGGGTCCAGCAAACATGAAACTACCAATGGGTTTTTCTTCAGCACCCAACCCAGAACGGGTCATCTTTATCGCAGTTGCTAATGTCTCAATCGCCTCATCTTGACCAAACACCAGCATTTTCAAATCACGAGCCAGCGTTTTGAGCTTATCAACATCGGTTGAAGACACGCTTTTCTCAGGGATACGCGCAATCTTCGCAACAATGGCTTCAATATCTTTCACAGAGATCGACTTCTTGTTCTTATTCGAATTTTTGACTCGATGATTAGCGCCTGCCTCGTCGATCACATCAATGGCTTTATCCGGTAAAAAACGATCATTGATGTATCGGCCTGAGAGCTCAGCTGCGGTACGAAGCGCCTTGTTAGAGTATTTCACCTCGTGAAATTCTTCATAGCGAGACTTCAAACCTTTCAGTATTTCAAAGGTCTGATCCACTGAAGGTTCAACCACATCAATTTTTTGGAAACGCCGTGATAAGGCACGATCTTTTTCAAAGATGCCTCGATATTCTTGGTAGGTGGTTGAACCAATACACTTCAGTTCGCCGGATGCAAGCATAGGCTTAATTAAGTTAGAAGCATCCATAACCCCACCAGAGGCGGCTCCAGCACCAATAATGGTGTGGATTTCGTCGATAAACAGAACCGCATTTTCTTCTTTTTTCAGTTGATTGAGAATACTTTTTAAGCGTTTTTCAAAATCTCCGCGATATTTTGTGCCGGCAACCAAAGCACCAAGATCTAAAGAATAGATCGTGCACTCACTGAGCACCTCCGGCACTTCGCCGTCCACAATTTTTTTCGCTAAGCCTTCCGCTATTGCAGTTTTACCCACACCGGCTTCGCCAACTAACAGTGGATTGTTCTTTCGTCGGCGACACAAGACTTGAGAGGCTCGCTCGACTTCATGATCACGGCCAATCAACGGATCTATTTCACCGAGCGTGGCCTTAGCGTTCAAGTTCGTGGCGTATTTGTCCAACGGACGAGCATCGGCTTCGCCATCCTCGGACGCATAGTCCCCCGCACTTTCATCGTGATCCTCGGCTTCATCTTGTGCATTTTTTGAGATGCCGTGAGAAATGTAATTAACAACATCCAGCCGGGTAATGTTTTGTTTGTTTAGTAGATAGACCGTTTGAGAATCTTGCTCCCCAAAAATGGCAACCAGCACGTTCGCACCGGTGACCTCTTTTTTACCGGAGCTCTGCACATGAAATACTGCACGCTGCAACACTCGTTGGAAACCAAGCGTGGGCTGTGTCTCGCGAGAATCGCTGTCGTCAAGTAAAGGAGTATTTTCCTCCACAAAACTATCTAGCTCATCTCGAAGTAGATCGATATCTCCACCGCAGGCTCGCAGAACCTGAGCAGCAGTCGGGTTGTCAATCAAGGCAAGCAGCAAATGCTCAACCGTCATGAACTCAAATTTTCGCGCTCGTGCTTCTTTAAACGCGTTGTTCAGTGTGAATTCCAGCTCTTTACTTAGCATGGTTGACTCTTGACTAACCCTTTAATGTGAATTTTCGCTAATCAATTAAGATCAGTACCTATGGAGAGCTTTAGTCTTCCTCCATCTCGCACAACAATGGATGCTTGCTCTCCCGCGAAACCTGATTAACCTGGGCAACTTTGGTTTCAGCGATCTCTCGTGTAAAAACACCGCATACACCTTTGCCCAGCTGATGAACATGCAACATAACCTGATGGGCTTTTTCATAATCCATATGAAAAAACATCTGTAACACTTCGACCACAAATTCCATCGGAGTGTAATCATCATTAACCAGTACCACCTTATAAAGTGGTGGTTTCGCCAATTTCGGACGGGCCTTCTCTACTACGACGCCGCCGTCTTGTTGGTTGTCGTCTTGTTGACTCATCAATCGTGCCTAGCCAGTCGATGTGCCCATCACATCGATTCTCAGTCCCGATAATTCTAACGGGGTCCGGGAGGCCTGCACAGCTAATACAGTGCAAACTTTGAACCCGCAAGTTTCATACCTCAAAAGCTGGGTACGCATTAACCCAAAATCAACCACTTAGAGCTGTTGAGTTTGTTACAAACTGCGCTCGATGGACGACTTCTTACTATAGTAAAAATGTAGACGTCGACACGGCTCAGGGGTTCACACCAATGGCAGGAAATTGGCAAACTGATCCACACCGTATGGTGGCGACTTTTCTTGAGCGAGGCTTGAAAACTTAGCTACTAGGCTAAAGCACTGCGCTTGTGGTCAAATTTGGCACAGCCCGCGTCTGCTGGGGGTGCAGGATCTTATCTACTCACACTCATTTAGCCCATTTGCACCGCATTAGTGCCAACTCGGCTATTCACAGACCAATCGAGCCAGCCAACAGCGGCCGAATAGGCCCGTATGAGATAAGTCTAAGGAACAGCCTTAGTCAGCGTCGCTTTCTCTTCAGCGCATTCGAACGATCTCGGCGCTTAAGTTTCTGTGCCGGTGTCAATTCTGCTGGAGGGTCGATCTGCGAGTCAGAGGCAGAAGCGGAGGAGTCAGGGTCATTCGCTGGATTTAGGCTGTCTCGACGCTTTGCCGCGGCAGCACCTCGAGTCGTGGATCGAACCACCGGCAATTTGTTGTCATTGGAATGACTAGAACGTTGATGGGTGAGTCGTTTGCGAGACCCGCCAGTACGGTCTTTCTCCAACGCCTGCGTTTGGTCCTTACGCTGGATTGAGGCTTGAGACTGTGAGCCATTGCTCGTCTCGATCAAGGCCTCAGCTTGACGCTTGGCAGAGAACGCATTGGTTCTGTGGCCTTTGCCACCAGGCTTGCTCAACGCCTGTTTTTGCCCATTCATCAATACCTGGAGAACCACGAAATACACCCAAAAGTACAACGTAAATTCTGCGTTCACAGCGCGCGAGCCAAAAATACACACGGCACCATAACAGGCCGCTAAGGCCGCACCACCGATACCTATCGCCCGGACGAACAGATCTTCCCGATTGCGGCTGAGCACTCGCCCCATGTGGAACATCACCATCAAGATAATTAAAAATAAGGCTAAGGCCGGCAGCCCCATTTGGGACGCCAAATACAAGTACATACTGTGCGGATCGGTTTCGACGACCGCCGTTTCGGTGTACTCCGCTTTGTACTTGGGAAAACCCTTAAAACCTTTTCCGAAAAACGGATCTTCCAGAATCATTTGAGACGCAGCGCGCCACAAAACCAAACGGACCTCCGAACTTTTATCCAGTGCTCCATCTGGCCCAACTTCAACAATCTCAGGCTCAGTAACACCAAACCGATCTAGCACCGATTGTGGCAATAAAGTCGGAAACACCAACAACACCGCGACGCCCATACAGGCCCAGAACATTAAAAACCCTCGGCCTTTAAAATACGCGGCCATGAACGCGCCAAAGGCCATCGCAACATAGGCGCCACGCGAAAACGTGGTAATCAGTACTTTTAATGCCAATAAAAAGTACGGTGTTAGCAGCCAGGCTTTGAGGTGATTAAAGTAAGTTACAAAAATCGCCCCAATGGGCATCAAGGTATAGGCAACAAAACCACCAAAGTTATTTGGCTGCTTTAATGGCCCGTCAATACGGCTTTTTTCAATCGTGGATCGGCCACCTTTCTCAAGCATCTCAGGCACCGAATATAGGACAACGATCATACTGCCGATACACATATACACCACTAAGCGCTTGGCGGTTTCCACATCTCGAACACAACTGAGTACGATGAAGTACATAACGAATTGATCGAGCCAGCCTTTGTAATTAAGAAATTCGTTGTACATCAGATAGGCATAACCATCGGGTTGTGCAATAGCGGTGAACGCCGATAAAGCGGTATAGCAGGCAAAGCAAAACACCAGGGTGGTTCCTGGAATCCAATTAAACCATGTTTGTTTTTGAGTTCTCGCATACATGAATGATGCGAGCAGCCCCAAGGCAATGATCATATTGGTACCGTTGATACCTGGGGCAATGGGAATGACGAGTGTTTTCGACAGCGGTAAATAGAAAATCATGCAAGCCACAATCAATTCAACACCAACGAATGCCGAGGCGAGTACATAAATACCAATCAATCCAGCTAAACCGTACAGTATCGGCTTGGGCCAGCCTCCACCAGTGGCCACCAACGTAACAGCCAGCAACGCTGGAAAAAGTAGAAACAACAGTACGGGCTTAAGTCCCTCCCAACTGGGCAGCCCATTGACCATGTTCGCCCGCACAGCATTGACCCTAGCCTTTCGACCCTTTAAACCTTTCTGCGCACTCTTCTCCGCACGCGCAGCACGTCGGCTCTTTTTAGAACCGTTGCGGGTTACGTCAACGCTGGATGTGTCAGCGGGATGAAAAGGATTTGTAGAGGCCATGATAAAGGCGGTTACCCAGGGATCTTTTTAAAACCCCTTTGGCGGTTTGCTTCAGTTGCTCCCGGCGATAGTGTGCTGTATCACCTTCTATGATGCGTTTAAATTCCTGATCAGACGTTGTCCGTCTGATGGCTACTCTATTTAAGGGCTGTTCGCCATGGGCACTTTGCTCATTAATCGTACCAAAGCCTGAACCAAACAATTGGCGGTATCCGGCAGTTCGCGCTAATTCAACAGCTTTAGTGTTGTAGCGGCCTCCAGGGAACGACATTGACCGAACAGGCTTCCCAATCACTTTTTGCAAAAAAGCAATACTGTGATCTAGTTCACGTTTTGCTCCCATCGCGTCCAAATCGTCAAAAAAGGCATGACTGCAGCCATGACCACCTATCTCCATACCGGCTGATGACAATTGGCGTAGTTGGTCAGAGCTCATAAAAAAGGGTCGATTATTAGTGTAATCGGTTGTGATAAAAAAATACGCTTGCAGGGAACGACTCTGCAAATGCGGTAACGCCAGTTCAAAATTACTCACATGCCCATCATCAAAGGTAATAACGATATCAGGCAAATGGGAATTGTCTTGCTCAACCAATCCTACGCGTTTTTCAGCCAGTTTATCTAGCTGTGCAATAAAGTTTTCTTCTGATACCGCATAGGGTAAGTCCTCAGCACTGATACCCGCGGTGTCGTCACCCGAATATAAGGCGTGATACATCAGAACCACACTCATGTTCTCTTCCAACGCACTTCCGCACGCCCGCTAAAGTAACGCAACGCACCGACCACCGCAGCGGCATTTAACGATAGAAATACCTTGATAAAAT
Source organism: Gammaproteobacteria bacterium (assembly GCA_019634245.1). Next base: position 7,643 of record JAHQVR010000329.1, on the reverse strand, counting down.
TGATCAATTTATTCTCAGCAGTTATAAGATTTAACATACTCAAACCGCCGATAACATAGAAGATCAACTGCACGATAAACATTAAGCTAAGAAACCATCCATTTCCCACATAGGATGCAATAAAGGCGATTAATAATGCGTATGGAATCAATAAACGAAATACCTTGTGGGAAATAAATTGCCACCACACGGGATTTTTAGTTGGAGCAAATAACCAGAGATGGCGAGAGAATGATTGATAGTTTCCAGCCAAGGTTCGAGCTTTGCGATGAAATTCTCCACCAGCATCAGACTCGGCTCTATCAAAGACCTGCGCTTGTGGTACGAAGAGCGTGCGTTTGCCGTGGCGTAACAATGATACCGGCGTATTAAAGTCATCTAATAGTACATCTTCGGCATGCGGTTCAAAGTCCTGTCTAGCAATCGCATACAGCGCGCCTGTGGCACCGGTGGTAGAAAATAACCGGCTTTCGTTTAGCCGAATCCATTTTTCATACCGCCAGTACAACCCAACATCATTTGACTCACCTCCGGAGGCATCCAGCATCAATTCCCCGCTCACCGCGCCCACATCATCAGGTTGCAATGCAGCGATTAGATTTTCTATCGCATCATTCGACACACGTTGACGAGCATCCATAAACACAATGTAGTCCCCAGTGGCCATAGCAACACCGCAATTTAATGCCGATGGTTTACCCTTTGCGGGTTCATAGTGGCTATATCGGAAGCGCGCATCCAGCTTTTGCTGGGCCTCTAACATTTTTACGGTGGCGTCAGTTGAGCCATCTGAAACTATGACAATTTCTAACCGGTCAGCGGGGTAGCTAAGTTCACTGATGGTTTTGAATTTAGTCGCGAGATTGCTCTCCTCATTGTGTGCTGCTATGACAATCGATACGATTGGCAAGTCCGGAGGCAATATCAATGATGCTTCTGTACGATGGCGAGCCTTATAATGCAGCAACAGTGGGAATATCGCGTAGGTATACACGCAAAACGCTACGGCGAGTAAAAACAGAATGAGCATCAGATATACCTATCTCGAAACAACGCAAATTGCTGTTTCAGCCATAACCTGACTTCCCTGTCTATCAGCAGCACAGCCGGCAACAGCACCGCCGCGCTAAGTAAACCCTTGACAAAAAAATCGCTAACCTCTGCACCCAGATCGATTGAATTAACAAGAAAATAGGCGGCTGCGCCAATAAGCGCTACCAACAGTGGTTCGCGAATGCGCACCGGAAACGACACATAGCGGAACGCATGCCAGCCTGTACCTATAACGAACACGAATAAAGAGGCGATAGTCACCGCAGCAGCGCCAACAATTCCATACTGTGGAATAAAAATGATATTAAGCACCAGGTTGACACCCACAGTTAAAAGGCCCCAGAACATAACAGCACGGGTATTTTTTGCCACATACAATCCAGCACCCAGGAAGTGAGCCGTGCCCTCAACAAAATAACTAAGGGCAATAAACGGAATGACCACTGTTCCTGGCGCATATTTGGGACTGGCCAACACATTCAATAAATGAGGGCTTGTCAAACAAAAAACCGTAATAAAGGGAATGCCCAAAACCAGATACTTGTGCAACGCACTCGATAAAAATTGAGAGGTTTCAGCCGAACCCTTGGTTTCCCACAACTGCATATAAAGCGGTTTTACAGCCTGCATTAAAGACAACAGAATAATCACGTCCAGGTACGAAACCAGATTATAAGAGGCAGAGTATTGCCCTAACTCTTCGACGCCTAAGTAGGCCTCGATTAAATATCGATCACTGAGTCTTAACACCAAACCCAAAGACTCAACCACCATCAAAGGTACAGCATACACGGCCATGTTTTTTACAAGTGATATTGAGAAGTCTGACCCCTTGAACACCATGGCCAAAGGATATTTCAGGACCATAAATCCAAAAATTAAGATGTCAGCTAACAAGAAGCAGATAAATATTTTTACAGGATTAAGACTAGTAAATAATAAGGCAACCAGAACCAATGCCACCATGGCATAGCGCCCCATAACGAGCGCAATACCCACCACTCCGCTTTGCTGATCAGCGCGTAGAAAATTATTGACTGCACTCATCAGTACACGTACAAACACCAAACCACTAGCGACTAAAAACAACGAAGAAATGTTTTCGTACTGTAAAAATCGCGGCAGCACGAAGTAACCCATAATCAACCAAATCACTGTTGTCACGATGGCAAGAAAAAGAAAACTAGCGAACACCGAACTGTGCATCTGATTCAGGCTAAAACTGATGTTGCCGGCTTTAATTTGCGAATAGAAACGGATCACCGCATGCTGCATACCCAGCTTGCCCATGGCGACAAAGAGCGTCAGGCTTGCCATCGTCAAACCCAGTATGCCGTACTGCTCCACCGACAGACTGCGAGTAAAAATGGGGAAACTAATTAACCCTGCAAACGCGGACAATACACCCGCCGATGCATAGTTTCGAATGTGGTAAAGGAGGCCGCGGGCTGCCATTCGTTAACCCGAACTAGCCAGGTACAAATTCAGAATGCAGCGAAGAAAGACCACCAAACACGGCACCCTCTTCCTTGCACCAATTCAAGCCTTCCTGCATATCCTCAAGGAATCGGGCAACGTCGCTGGCTGTTTGTGGATAAGGTGAGGCTTTTTCGATAATCTCCATGGAATGAAACATCATATTGATCGACAAGATACGATTATCTCGATATTTTTTCATATGGTAGTGAAATATTTCTTTCATTTCATCCACTGAAGAGAACCAGGGCCGAAACCATTTCGGAGAACGACGGATCAAGCGTGGTTTTATAGTCACCGGAACTTCTAAGATACGTCCATCGGTGTAGGACTCAGGCACACTTGCCGATGACGATGAAGGAAAGTAAGGCTGCTCTGGGGCTTTGCGAAAATCGACCACTGCATTGGGTTCTGTCCAGCGGATATGAGGTGTCACACTGGTATCGACTTTATAACCCAGTTTCTGCAAACTATTCAACGAATGATGGTTCGCACCATAGCGACCGGCACGAAAACTTGTCGGTGTATAGCCGAAGGAACGTTTAAACAGTTCGGATAAGTTCTGCAATTTTTGATATTCGACATCCGGAGCATAGGAACATTGAAAATCCGGACTATCCACACCAGCATAATCAAAGTATTTCTTCTCTGGCTCAATAAACGCTGCGTGAAGATGCGTGCCAAGTTCATAATGCCCGGACAAGTTTTTCAGGGCAGAGACACAATCTGGCTGTTCCATCACTTCGACGGTTAGCAAATAGGTGGGTACGGCACCCACTTCATCAAACGCCGGCTGCAATCTATCAGGCACTCCGACCAAAATCGATTTGTAAGTCAGCGGATTGGCGCGCACCCAATTAACATCATGATCACACTCAGTATCGATCGAGACCGTAACGATAATTTTTTCAATGCTACTTTTCACGGTAGATATCTACCAACTGCTCTGCGACTTTATCAAAGCCGTAGCGTTCAGTGATCACGTGCTTACCACGCTGACCATACTCAGCTAGTTGATGTCGGTGGTTGGCGGCATACACAATTAACTCACCGAGTGCATTGTCATCACCTGCAGGGAACAAGCGACCGGCCTCACCCTCGACAATCAAATCATGATTACCACCAATGTCACTGGCGAGAACTATACGTGCCGCTAACATGGCCTCCATGACTGAGTTAGGTAGCCCTTCGGCAAACGAGGGTTGTACATAGACATCCAGCTCATCATAAAAACTAGTGGTGTTATTGATACGCCCTAGAAATTGGATTGATTCGAAAACGCCCAATTGTTTGGCCTGTGCTTCCAGCTCATCTCGAGTCTCGCCGTCTCCGGCAATCACCAATTCCATTTCAACATCGGGTAACGATTTTACGGCATGAGCAAAACCAGCGATCAGCACATCAACACCTTTGACTTTACGCAAACGCCCGCAGTAGCCAATACGCAACGGTCCGGAACCATCGCGCAGAACTGTTTCATGCCGGGTATCAATGCCATTGGGTATAAAACAGATCTGACCATCAGTAAAGCCCGCCTGCAGCAATTTGTCACGAGTTTCCACACTAATGGTTTGAACATAGTCAACGTTGCGTAAAACCCGGCGGGTAACCATGTTTACCGGAGAGAAGCGTTTATTCTGATCCAAAACGCCACCTTCGAATTCAAAAAACCCTGAAACTTTTGTGACTACGGGTATGCCGGTAAGCGGTTTGATCACTGTAGCGGTTGCGGCTAGCAAACGAGTGACATGAATATGCATGCAATCGAATCTGTGCCGATTGCGTATCAAATAATGGGCAAAACGAAACAGCAAAACGACAGAGCCGAATAACTTTATGTGTGGATAGCGAATACGCCGAACGGAAAAACCATCAACAGTGTCCCGCTCTGCCTGATTAGATAAAACCCTAGGGGATACGAATTCAACGTAGACGCCCCGTTCTTCGAGAGCTCGCGCGAGTTTACGAGCCTGTGCTTCAGCTCCACCAAAGCCGGGAAAATTACTGTCCACCACAAACAGTACGCTCAGGCCACGTCTATTTAGCTCAATAGAAGCCGCGTTTTGCGTATCGGTCCCTGCCCCCAGCGACCGCTGCAAGAAACTCATTGCAACAACTGGCGCAGAGCAACTATTGGCTCGCGACTGGCGCGCGTCGGGGGTGCCCAGATAATTCCAATCGTTGCCCGATTCTCGGTGTAATCAACATCGGCGAGTACCGCAGTACCACCATCAAAGTTAGTTTCAACCCCGTCGGCTTGATTGAATCGGTATCCCAAAGCCAATTCAAGACTACGAGTGAGGCGATAATTGAAGGTGGTGGTCGCTAATACTGAATTATTACTATCAACACGATTATCGTACTCCTGAACTTCGTAGCTCAAGGTGGTTTCATTACTCAACCGCGAATTAAAGTCACGCTGATAAACAGCGAAGACAGAACTTTGTAATTGATCTTCCAGATTCGCATCAGCACCGGTAGCATTCAAAAACTCAAAATCGGATTGCGCAACGCTAGCACCAATGTCGAACGTGGTATTGGTTCCAAGGAACTCATAAGCCGCCGTCAGACGTGTTTCTTGGAAAACACCTTCTGTTTCCGGTTCAACACCCGATCCTTGATCCAAAAACGAATCTATGGTCGAAAGGGTTTGATCGAGCAGGTCTCGATTAAGATCCAAACTCCAGGCTGTTTTTGGCCCTAACTGCTGTCTGAAGCCTAATCGCGCGCTGAAATCGGCTACCGACTCATCGTCGGTGTCATAACGGGTGGAGCCTACAGCTCCGGTGTATGTATAGCGACCTCGTTCCCTTTCAAAAAACGCACTCAATGACAAACGATTGGTATCCGGGGCATCGTCATCCTCGGTATTATCAATATAGTTGTCAATGAGTTCCAATCCCCAACTGTTGGCAGTTCCAGCATCGCGCTGATAGCGAATTCGACCGTTAATAACCTGATCGAGCTGCTGGTCCTCTTCAGTTTGAGAGATATATAAGATATCGGTTTGAATGAATGAGAAAGAACTCAATTCATGCAGGTAAGTGGGACCAGTGGCAAAAATATTTCGTCGAGTTAAATCAAAATCATCACCCGGAACCAGCGCATTATCTTCTCGGACGCCTCCAATCACGTTTCCGATATACCAGGAAAAGCTGGGAGTGAATTGAAAGTTCAGTGCACCAAGAAAATTGGTGAACGTATTGAATTCTGCGTCTTCGTCTTCAATATCTCGGTTAGAGATAATCTCACCTAAAAATCCGCCACTGACAATCCGACCACGTTGTTCACCGAACACACCTAATTGAATATTTCCAGAACTACCGGTTTCCTCATCTCCAGGAAGATCTTGGCCAACGTTATCCGAACCAACGGCGTTTAGCTGTCCTTCAAACCCCAGGCTTAGCGCATAAGAGGCCACGGGGGTCAGCAGCATAGCCGCTGTGATAACTGTAAGAATTCGGTGAGCCAAGGTTTGCAACCGGGGACAATTAATTTGGTTGGTCGTTGATGACAACGCCGGCAAGTTTTCGTTCGTCTATCTCATCAACCACTGCATCCAATGCACCGGGAGTCACCCCACCGTAGGGCACAACCAGGACAGTATAGTCACAGATTTCGGATAAGATTCTGGCGTCGGTTGACGTATCCATCGCGGGTCCGTCAACCACCACAAAGCGATTGCTATAACGGTCCTTAATATCCACCATCAGACGCTTATAGCGTGCTGATGAAAAATGCTCAGAACTACGATCGGGATGATTACCCATCGGAATGACACGCATTCGCGGGATACCACTCGGGCTGACGATATGCTCGACACCCAATGATGGATTTTCCAGGTAATCCACTAATCCATGGGCCTCTTCGCGACCAATGAGCTTCAAGAGTTTATGCAGCACTGGGTCGTGCACATTGGCATCAACCAAGAGCGATGTTTTTGACTTATCAAAAGCGATGGTGGCCGCAAGATTCATGGCGACAAAACTACCACCACCTTCAGGCACTACAGAACTCACCAGAACCGAAAAATTCCCATCGGGCTGTAAGCTGTAGAGTTTGGTTCGCAGCTGACGCATAGCATCCACCAGCCCGCGTTGTTGAGAGCGTGGATGTACGATTCCGAGTAGGTCCAACTGGCGATCACTAAACAGCTTGTGATCTTCCATGTTAGTCAGTTCGGCGGTTAGTCGATCAGCCAAACTCACTGACTCATTCGCCGCTCGCAATTGGGTGCTACCACCTTGCGTCGGGCGGCTCACAGGCACCATGGATCGACTATTCGATTTCTTAGACCGCCGTTCGGACTTCGAATGCTGCTGCTGCATAATCGATTTTACGTTAGCGATTTTAGCTCGGTCGGTCATAGTATTCCGCCTCCTTGGCCAGCCGATGACAGTATGAATTTAAGTACCGTCACAATCATATATAACGCTAGTACACAGCCAACAACCGTCCATACACCAGATGGCTTACTCAAAAACCCAGGCTTTTCTTTCGGTGAGTTCATATGCGGCACAACAGTTAATAGAGGCAGTTCAAGCACATCAGTGACCGATGAGCTTGTTCGAATTCGAGGATCGAGCTTTAGAAAAACGATCAGAAAGCCCAGGGGCAACAACACACTCAGCACCATGCCAGCAAAGGCAATGTGAACAAAGCGCAGACCGGTGGGTAAGTAGGGATAGATCGCTTCCTGCGCAATTCGATACAAAACACCTTGCTGCTCTTCACTTAATGTCATCGCCAATCGAGCACTCTCTTGCCGACGCAGCAAATCTTCGAATATCTCTTGATTGATCGTGTAATCGCGAGTTAGTTCAGCGTATTCGCGCTCGACGCGGCCAGAGTCGGTGGAGCGCTCTACCTCTTTCTCTTTGAGGATGGAGAGTTGATTGATTTTTGACCTCAAAGAATCCGCCTCGGCTGACGCTGCAGCGAGATCACTGCGCAGTTGCTGATAAACCGGACTATTGAGAGTGGCCCCAAAACCACCGCTGGACTGCGTGGGATTAGCTGCCTGGTTTTCTAAATCACCGATCTGTTGTTTTAGTCGGATAATGTCGGGGTAGTCATCGGTGTAGCTCAATCGCAACGAATCAATTTCACCTTGT
>JAHQVR010000328.1 GCA_019634245.1 Gammaproteobacteria bacterium | reverse complement strand
CCTTCTGGTCCGACCCCTTCTGGTCCGACCCCTTCTGGTCCGACCCCTTCTGGTCCGACCCCTTCTGGTCCGACCCTTTCTGGTCCGACCCTTTCTGGTCTGACCCGAAGGGAAAAGGACAGAGCAGTCCGAAAGATGCCTGGAATAGGGACTAGCGCACACATACGCACTAAAATAGTGCAGTCAAATCCCCAAGCACTATAATGGTGCACATGTACGGTCGATAACATCCCTTAGCATAGCTGGCATAGACTTTTTTGATGTTCCTCTAGCACTTTGTTGCTCTATCGCAGTGCCAGTCAGCTGAGCGTGATCATCACATGCTCGGCACTCATAACACCACATAGTCTCAGGAAAATAACTATGTCAGCTAGATACATCATCAAAAAATTAGAAAGCGCAGATTCGGGCAGCGCTGTGTCGCTGGGGTGCTTTCCCACCGCGCAGAACTGCAACAACCCAGTTTCATTCTCGGCAAGAACCTACGGCCCTAAGAATTTGATGCCGCGGCTGGTCGCATTCTACTGATTATAAAAATGTGCCTGTCTGTGTGACATGTTGGAGTTCAGGAACACTCTTCGCCATGAGGATAGAGTTATTTATCATGCTTAATGCCCAGCAGGGTCCCAGTTACCTCTGCCAACATCGCCAATCACGCGAGAGGTTTTGTGGTTCATTACCCACACAATTGTCACTTTATAATTGCACACAATTGAATCATCGCTCTGTTCGGTTGCACGAAAGCAGTGCGCCAAAAAATCGTATAGCGAACGCACCATGAGTAGCTCTGGGTTTGATGCAAGAACACTTGAGCAACTAGCAACTGCGGTTGTGTGCTTGAGTCAAACCAAACACATAACTTATGTCAATGCAGCTGCAGAACAATTGATGAGTAGTAGTGCAAATCACGTAATTGGTAAACCGATAGATCAGGTGATTGATCTACCTGAGGCCTTCCTTACCAATATAGAGAATGCGCTTGAGTTGGGTCAACCCTATCGAGATAGACAACTTCATCTCTCAGCAGCGGGCCACGAACTGGGAACAGTAGATTGTTCGATCACACCGCACCGAAACGATAAACAGGAAGGCACAGTGATATTAGAAATGTCTGCCGTGGATCGATCACTAAGAATTGCCAGAGACGCAGCGCTTTTAGCGCAGCAAGAACATGTACGTTCTCTACTGCGCGGCCTTGCTCACGAGATAAAAAACCCTCTGGGCGGAATCCGCGGCGCAGCACAGTTGTTGGAAAAACAACTCGAAGGTAAGGAACTTCGAGAGTACACAGGCATCGTAATACAAGAATCTGATCGTCTCCAGACGCTAATAGATCGCATGCTGGGACCAGCTTCCAGGCCAGAATTGAAAACACTGAACATCCATGAGGTGCTTGAACACGTACGTAGAGTGGTACGAGTTGGGTCGGTGGACACTGTCTTCCATGTCATGGACTACGACCCAAGCATCCCCGAATTTATTTCTGACAAAGATCGATTGATACAAGTATTTCTCAACATTGCGAGCAATGCATTGCAAGCCGTGGGCGAGCAGGGAACGATCACTTATAAGACTCGTGTAATGCGACAATTTACACTCAAAGGTGATCGACACCCACTGGTGGCGGCCATAGAAATACAAGACGATGGGCCAGGCATTCCGAAAGATCTGGCAGATCAAGTGTTCTATCCGATGGTTAGCGGTAAACGCAACGGAACCGGACTAGGCCTGTCAATCGCACAATCCATTATGCAGCAGCTAGGAGGCTTAATAGAATGTCGCTCGCAACCCGGGAACACCGTGTTCACCGTCATAATTCCACTGGAGGATTCATGAGTGGTTACGTCTGGGTCATCGACGATGACCCGTCCATTCGCTGGGTACTCGAAAAGGCCTTAAAGCAATCGGGTATGCAAGTTACCTGCTTCACGAGTGGTGATGAGGCTCTGCAGCTATTGCAGGACCAAGCAGCGGCCCCCAACGCGATCATCAGTGATATCAACATGCCCGGGCAAGATGGGATCACGGTACTGCACAAGATAAAAGCAAACTATCCGCGAACACCCGTATTGATTATTACTGCCTTCAGCGATCTGGACAGCACGGTGGCTTCATTTGAAGGTGGTGCCTTCGAATACATCCAAAAACCGTTTGATGTTGACGAAGTAATTGAGCACACACGCCGAGCCTGCTCAGCGGGAGTCGACAATGACCAGCCAAATTCATCAGCTGACGGCTCAGATGCAGTAGATGAAGAGGAATTTCAAGAACTCATTGGAGAGACATCAGAAATGCAGGAAGTATTCTCTGCGATTGCAAGGTTGTCTCGGTCCCATGTGAATGTATTGATCAGTGGTGAATCGGGTACTGGAAAAGAGTTGATTGCCCGGGCCCTGCACCGACACAGCCCCAGAGCCCAAGAACCGTTTGTTGCACTAAATGTCGCAGCGATACCCCATGATTCAATGGAATCAGAATTGTTCGGCCACGAAAAAGGGGCTTTTTCCGGTGCCAGTGATGTCCGCAGAGGACGATTCGAACAGGCACACAACGGTACTCTTTTTCTTGATGAAATCGGCGATATGCCTCTGGATTTACAAACACATTTGCTCAGAGTTCTCAGCGACGGCCAGTTTTATCGAATGGCAGGCGCTGAGTCAGTTAAAGTCGACGTCCGAATTCTTGCCGCAACCCATCAGGATCTCGAGCAACTCGTTCACGAAGGTAAATTTCGTGAAGATTTATATCATCGAATTAACGTCATCCGTTTGGATGCTCCACCCCTTCGCCAACGCCGCAAAGACATACCACGCTTAATGCAACACTATTTAGCCAAAGCGGCCAAAGCGATCAATGTGTCTCCGAAAACGATGTCGCCCGAGTTCGAAGAGCGGGTCATGCAATTACCATGGCCAGGTAATGTGCGACAACTACAAAACACTGCCCAATGGCTAACAGTGATGGCCAAAGGCAGCGAGCTAACCCCAACTGATTTGCCCAAGGATGAACAAACCATGCGGCAAACCAAAAGCAACACATGGGAGAACTCTTTGCAGCTCTGGGCAGTAGAGCGCCTCCATGCTGGAGATAAAAATCTACTCAATCAAGTGGTACCTGAGGTAGAGCGCATTTTAATCAAAGCCGCATTGACTCAAACGCAAGGTAAACGACAGGATGCAGCTAAGTTACTGGGTTGGGGACGCAACACACTAACGCGAAAAATCCGCGAGCTAGAAATTGACTAGCTCGTTTCAGCTCCTAACTATAGATACCAACCTATTAGCACAGAAACTTAGGAAAGACTCCCTAGACCGGAAGCCATTTACTACGATAATTACGAATCAATTAACCATTTAATTTGGAATTCGATTTCCTCTTCTGAATCGCTACGCTCATGTTCAATCGTGTATTGTGCTCGGGTGGGGACATAAATCCGTTCATTAGCAATTTGAATTTCAAACTGCTCACCGTTTTCCAAATCGTCCGCCAGCCGCCGCAACTTGCTGACAAATTCCGCCGTTGAATAGGCTTTTTCGATATCACGCTCTTTTTTCATGGATGAATCCTTATTTTCAAGGTCTAATTACCGCCGATCTAGACCAACGGTTACTCCAGTCAAACTGGAAGTATTTTAAAGGTTGAAGAGGCTTACCGGCTGAACGCACGGGTTTCCCAGTGGGCAGGCGAACCACCGCACAACCAAAACTAAGGACGGTATCAAATGCTCTGAGTAATGAAAGACGACTACTCTCGAAGAACACCCGCACAATTACGGTGCCCATTCGCCACATCCCATTGGCCATTTCGCGTGCAGGCACTTTGAAAGGATCGATGAACGCGAAAACGTCCGCTATTGGGCAACCCATCGTCAAGCTTTGCGTCCAACTGCGAAATAATACTCACCGGAATCTGTTCCCCGGTGAAAATTTCATGGGCTGGAGAGTCAACATCAGCCGCTTGGGCGCTATAGCTGATTTTATAAAAACCGTTGAAGGGATTTTGTGGACATGTGGTGGATCTGCATGCAACATCAGTAGCCGTGCCACTGTCATTCTGTGAACCGTCGTATTGCCCGTCAATAAAACCTGCCAGAGACAGTTGTTGCCAGACGGCGGCTCGCTCAACCGATGCATCTATCTTGCCGTTCCCATTCCCCGGCTGAGCGGAACTGTCGATCTGGGTAGGTGCGCTGGGAAAATCTCCAGGAATAGCTCGATACCTATCCTGAAACCCATACCATGCCGTGCGAATGCCCGACACATCCGTTGCCATAGAACGAACTCGGGCGCTATCAATCAAGGACTGCCCCTTGAAAATTCCTCCAAGTAAAAGACCCACAATGACCAAAACAATGGCCAATTCAACAAGGGTGAAACCTCGGTGTAACTTCATCCTGGACATCACTCTACCTCCATGCATCTGATGTCAAACGCGAAACACATAACCATGACAACCTGGGCAAAATACAAATGGTGTATTGCAGCCGCAAGAATAGTCTGCACAGACGTTTAAAGGCAAGTGCTTTACACAGAGCTAACTACATATTGCGCAAATCCCGACCAATTCTATCCCACCGAATTCCTGTGTCGTCTTTAGAAAACCAAATTTGCCTGACCAATCCACGTATATCACTCAGAGGTACTGTACCAACGGTCCGTGAGTCTGCGCTAGCTCTCCAATTATCACCCATAACGAATACTTCCCTTGGTGGCACAACGATGACCGTGTTTGGTGCTAATGAGCTTGCCTCTATAGAACGCTCGGCTAGATCTTGCGATTCTTCGAAAACCAAACCGTCATCAGCCTTATTTTCCAAATTTTCAGATTGCAATGGATCAATTAACGGCTGCCCATTCACGGCAACGGCGTCAAGGCCCTGGTAAATCACCTCATCTCCGGGCAGCGCCACAATGCGTTTTACAAAAACTTTATTTCGATTGTTCGGGTAAATGAAGACAGCTACATCACCTCGTTGAACCTCCTGAGCACAGTTTGCGCAGTTATACCGCATGTCGGCAAAGAAAAGATCCCCCTCTAGTAGCGACGGTCGCATACTGTTCGAAGCTGTTCTAAAACTCTGCACCTGCTTACTACGAACATACTCAACCGCAGCGGGCAAACCAATTAGCGAACACAGCACATAGACGGACACGTACATACCACCTCGCTGCCATGGTTTACATTGGTAACTCTGGCGAGCCTTGGCACAGCGATAAGCGTCCACTACCGACAGCAACCAAACTCCAATGCCCCCTACACATCCGAGCAGTAGGGTCGCCATCATCCAACCCGCCGGAACATACAACGCAGCCAAAGTAACGATCGGCAAGGCGAACGCGACAAAGATCAGAAAAAACCAAGTGCCACGATTGAATTGACCGTTGTAGAGCTGACCGTAACCGGGCAGCATCAGAGACATCAAAGCCGCAAGCCAAGGTTTTCGTGGATTGTTATGGTCGTCCACTGGATTGCTTGACAGGTCTGGTTCAGCCACCGCTACCGCTAATTTCATAGGTTCACTCCCGCTCATCGGCTACAAGGCCGCACTGGCTGTCCAGGCCCCAACCAGAAAAGTAAGACTTTGTTGAATGCCAAACACACCGCCCACCGCCACCGCCAGCCATCTCGCAAAGTTCACTGCTTTCAGAAAGATCGGATCGCGCAGCGCAATCTGTTTAATTGAATCACCATATTGGCTTAGCAGATCGGACGATTCATTCTGGATTGAATCCTTTCCTACAATCAGTTTCAACGCCACCTGGGGTGAAGAGTCTTGCTCGATCTGCCCTACTCTGAACATCAGTTTCAGGCAAAAATCCTCTGGAGGCGATACACCTGGATCTTTCAGCAACTGCTCTAATTGCTTATTAGTATCATTCATCATTAGCTTCCCAAATTTTTCGTAAACGCTGCTTCGCACGCGTCAATCTTGTCCGATAGGTACCAGGTGCACATCCGAGCACACTGGCAGCCTCGGTTGAATTCAATTCTTGGCTATAGGCGAGTGCTAAAACATCACGATCATCCACCGACAATGCATTCAATGAGTGTTGCAGGCGAGTTCGCAATTGATGTTGCTCAACCGCGTCAGCCGATTCGGTCTCTTCACAGACCTGTTCCACTGTGTCGGTGTCATAGCGCAATGGTCGACGACGATTTTTCGCAATTTCCGACAACGCTGTGTTTCGAACAATAGTGAACAACCAGGTAGAAAACGCCGCACGGTCTGCCGAATAGCTTTTTAAGGCTCGCCAAGCTTTTAGAAAGGCCTCCTGCGCAATGTCCTCGGCCTGTGATTGGCTAAACCCCATCCGGCCCAGAAAGGCGAACACCGAACTCTGATGGCGTTTCACCAGTGATTCAAAATGCTGTGGATTATCCGCCTGAATGTCCGAGTCCTTCAGGAGGGGCTGTTTTTCGCTCATAGCTACCACTGATACTGGTGGCAGGTGGATCTGTTACAAGCAAACAGACTCGAAAACGTATCTAAGGTACTTTCGTGAACTGTGAGTGGTTGGATTGGTTCAGTTTCACAAAAAAATCAGATATTTAGCCCGAAGCCCCTCTCCCAAGGAGCCGGGCCCGACAAAACGAGGTGGTTGCCTAAGTCAAAAGGGAGCGCTTCGCGGCACTCTCGGGAACGGTATGGCATCTCGGATGTTTTCCATGCCTGTGATGTAATTGAGCACACGCTCAAAACCCAGCCCAAAACCTGCATGAGGTGCAGTTCCATAGCGTCTTAAATCTCGATACCAGTAAAGCTCCTCAGTAAGATTTTGAGCAGCCAAACGCTGGTCCAAAATATCCAGACGTTCCTCACGAGCGCTACCACCGATAATCTCACCCATACCCGGCACTAATACATCCATCGCCGCTACGGTTTTATCGTCGTCGTTTAAGCGCATGTAAAATGCCTTTATATCTTTGGGGTAGTTCATTAGCACAATTGGCCGGCCCACATGTTCTTCTGCTAAATAACGTTCATGCTCACTTTGTAAGTCCAAGCCCCAACTAACCGGGAATTCAAATTTCTTGTTGGACTTTATAAGTAAGTCAATGGCTGTGGAATATTCCATGCGTTCGAATTGGGCATCCACGACCTGCTGTAATCGAGCAGAAGCATTCTTGTCGATACGTTGATCGAAAAAAGCCATGTCTTCCGCACATTCGTTGAGGACCTGACGACACAGGTACTGCAAAAAATCCTCAGCCAAATCGGCATTATCGTTTAAATCGGCAAACGCTATTTCCGGCTCTACCATCCAAAATTCTGCCAAATGCCGGCTGGTGTTGGAGTTTTCCGCACGAAAGGTAGGACCAAAGGTATAAACCTTTGAAAACGCCATCGCATACGACTCTACATTGAGTTGTCCAGACACGGTCAAAAAGGCTTCGCGGGCAAAAAAGTCTTTATCAAAATCCACGGCACCTTTGTTGTCTCGGCTCGGTTTCTCTTTATCCAAAGTAGTCACTCTGAATAGCTCGCCGGCGCCTTCGCAATCACTTGTTGTGATGATGGGTGTATTTACCCAATGAAATTCGCGCTCATAAAAATACCCATGAATCGCATTGGCAAGTGTGGTTCTCACACGACTGATTGCACCAAACGCATTCGTACGTGGCCTCAGGTGCGCAACTTCACGTAAATACTCAAACGTGTGCCGTTTTTTTGCGATTGGATAAGTTTCCGCATCCTCTACCCAGCCAACCACTTCTAGACTACTGGCAAGAATTTCAACGCTTTGTCCCTTTCCTTCTGATTCGACCAACTTACCTGCTACTTTGACCGCACAGCCAACACTCAACTTTTTTACTTCAGATTCATAGTTGGTTAACGTATTCTCAGCCACGACTTGCAGATTTGCGAAACAGGAGCCATCGTTTACCGCTACAAAGGAAAGCCCTGCCTTTGAATCACGACGGCTGCGTACCCAGCCAGCGATAGATACTTGGCCGCCGATCTGACTGTCTGCAATCAACGATTTAATGGATGATGTCATACCGATTCTCTTTCTTTACTGCCGGTCGATTTGCAAGTTCTACGCACAAACGGGCAAACGAATCCCATACATTACCCTGCTCTTGACCCTTTATTTGTCGATCGATGAAGCTCGTTTGCCTCAACATATCAAGCCAACTATTAGGGCCGTGCCTACCAAGTGCTTGCTTAAGTGGCGCGGCTCGACTCTGCCATACACCAGCGGCTTTCAGCGCCGATTCTAGTGATTGCCCTTTTGCGGTGGCCTCAGATACCCGTGTACCACTGCGGATTTCAGAAGCTAACGACCACAGAACCAAGACTGGCGCTGTGGCTTCACTTTGTAGGCCTTGCAGTATTTTTAAAGCCCGACGGGCAGATCCACGCAGCACCGCATCAGATAGATCACTTATAGAATAACGTGCACTGTCGGTGACCGCCGCCAGAACCTCATCCGGTCCAATATCACCTGCAGGATAGAGTAGCGCTAAGCGCTGAATCTCTTGCGACGCGGCCAATAAATTTCCTTCGACCCGTTCTGCCAATAATTGCAGCGCCGCCGCATCGAGTTTTAAATTAAGCTTGGCACAACGACCCGAGAGCCAATTGATTAGCTGAGCGGGTGCAATGGGATAAACCGCTATGGTGACACCAGCCTTATCCACCGCCTTAAACCAGGCACTGCTACTCCCACCGCGATCAAGTTTTGCACTGCTGATCAATAGCAGCACATCCTCGGGCGGGTTAGAGCAATATTCTCGCAACATGTCACCCCCAGCTCGGCCCGGCTTGCCAGTAGGCAACCTAAGTTCTATAAGCCTTTTTTCGGCGAACAGCGAACGACTGTCAACCGATTCTCGAAAGGATTGCCAATCAGTATCCTCCGTTGCCAAGAATACCTGCCGCTCCTCAAATTCCAACTGGCTTGCATGGGCACGTAGCTGATCGGCCAACTCCATTAACTGCAGGGGTTCATCACCGTGCAAAAGGTACACTGGCGCAGTTTGCTTAGCCAAATGGGCGGACAGTTTGTCGGGATAGAGCTTCATCGGTGTCGATCACGGTTCATCTATGAGATAGTAACAAACTCGACTTGCCAGTAACCCATCACTGCACGTAATGAAATCTCCAGCTGATCCGCTTTTTACCCTCGGTCGAGCAATTTTGTTCAAGATGGATCCGGAACGCGCTCACGATTTGACGCTCAGGTGTCTGGATACAACCCCTATTAAGCGTTTTGTCAGCTCTCGATATAAAACAGAGTGCACCAGTTATCGAAGAATGGGGCTGAAATTCCGAAACCGAGTGGGCCTTGCTGCGGGTTTAGATAAAAACGGGGATTATATTGATGCACTGGGTGCGTTTGGCTTTGGTTTTATTGAGGTTGGCACGGTAACACCCTTGCCGCAGCCGGGTAACGATAAACCTCGCCTATTTCGATTAACAGAGCATGAAGCCTTAATAAATCGAATGGGTTTTAACAATAAGGGCGTTGACCACTTAGTAAAGCAGGTCGCCAAGCGTAAATTCAGGGGTGTACTCGGCATCAACATCGGCAAGAACAAGGCAACTCCATTGGAGAGCGCCATCGATGATTACAAACACTGTCTTGAAAAAGTATACCCACATGCAGACTATATAACGATCAACATATCATCGCCAAACACCCAAGGACTAAGAGATTTACAGTTCGGAGATAAACTCAATCAACTTCTGGAGTCACTTAAAAACCTCCAGTCAAAGTTGGCGACTGAACATAAAAAAAGCGTACCTTTAGCGGTTAAGGCTGCACCTGATATGTCCACTCAAGAGATTTCAGATTTCTGTCTTGCTACTAAACAACATGGTATTGAAGCCATCATCATGGGCAACACGACTTCAGAGCGCGATGTGGTCGCCTCCAGTCGATTTGCCAACGAAGCAGGAGGTCTCAGTGGAAGCCCATTACACAGTCTATCCAATCAAAAACTCAAGGAGGTCGTGCGACTTGCGTGTGCCGAACAAACCATCATCGGAGTGGGTGGTATTGGTACGGGCGACCAAGCCTTAAGCAAAATCGAACAAGGCGCTCACTTGATTCAGCTCTACAGCGGTCTTATCTATCACGGTCCCGCATTGGTGTGTGATTGCGTTAAACAAATTGAGGCCAGAACACAAGAACCAGGATCAGCTTTTTAAACAGGATTCAAACTCATGCAACGATGCTTTACCAATGTGTTGAGTGAAGACGTAGATAACACTGCCCTGTTTTATCAGAATTTATTGGGTATGACACGCCATTTCGACTCCGATTGGTTCGTCATACTTACTCACCCAGAAGTTCCAGGCCTCGAGCTGGGCGTGCTGCAAAGAGCGCACGCAATCGTACCCGCCTCTATCGCCAACGCTCCTGCTGGCATAATCGTCACTTTTGTGGTGGATGATTGTGACGAAGTCTATAAACGAGCTAAATCCTTGAGCACAGAAGTTCTACAAGCTCCAACGGACTTATTCTATGGACAGCGACGAATGCTGCTAAAAGATCCAGATGGAACAGTGATTGATGTAAGCTCGCCCAACGCGCCCGTTGATAGCTGAACACAACGCTTGATCGGCAAACCCGTCAGAGATAGGGCTACTATTTTTGAGTGAGTTTAGGCGCTAAAACAACCGACAACACTGCCAATATTGCCAATAATAAATACGCCCGCTGCAACCCAAACCACTCCGCTAAAAAGCCAATGACAGGTGGACCCAATAGCATGCCCCCATAGCTCAAAGTAGCAACGCCGGCCAACGCAACCCCTGGCGGTGTTTCAGCATCATTCGCCGCCCGAGTGAAAACTAAAGGAATAACAATCGCGTAACCCGCGCCCATGAATAAAAACCCGAGCAAAATCGCCGGTACCGTGGGGGAAAAAATGCAAAGAGAAATTCCAACAAAAGCCATTACCCCACTCACTCGCACGGTATTAACCGACCCTGCTCTGG
Organism: Gammaproteobacteria bacterium; assembly: GCA_019634245.1. Next base: position 617 of record JAHQVR010000328.1, on the reverse strand, counting down.
AGACAATCCAGCCGCCCGATAAGCGAAAGACAACCATCGCAATGCTAAATACGGTATAGCCATACGCGGCGGTGGGCTCACTGGCATCGGCAACTGTAACCAAATAGATGGCACTCCAGTCCACCATCGCCCCTTCGCCCAAAGCGGCGCCAAAAGCAATAAAACCGATTAACAGCAAGGCACCACGCGGCAGAGTTAGCAATGGGCGGTCAGCACTGGAGGGATCAGAGGCAACGATATTCTCGGCATCTCGGATAAGCCAGAAAAAAACAGTACAAATAACAGCAACAAAACAAAAGTGATTGAATACTGCAGCACCTATACTCAACGCCATCACACCCGTCAACGCTCCAAGCGCTGCACCAACACTCCACATGGCATGGAACACCGACATGATCGGCTTCTCAAGCTCACGCTCAACTTCCGCCGCCCACCCATTCATCGAGACATCCATGGCACCGTGAGTACCTCCAAATAGGACGATGGCGACCACTACCCACGGTATGCCGCTGAACTCTATTGATGCCGCAAGTAGAATCATTGAGGCTAGGTACGCGAAACCGACGATACGGGTAATTCGAACAGCACCGAGCTTATCTGTTAGCCAACCGGCCACT
>JAHQVR010000327.1 GCA_019634245.1 Gammaproteobacteria bacterium | reverse complement strand
TTCCAGTCATTCATCGGTGAAACATATCGTTCTGGCAGTACAATGCCACTCGACTGTTCAACCCCTGTAGCAGTTGAACTTGTCATATTGATCAATTCCGCATGCTTATCAAGAGCAATTGTTACCATAATCAACCTGTCTTCCCTGCCAGAACCGTAGGAACCAACGGTAGAATCCATCGCGAACTGCGACAGGTCAACACCGGCATCGGTGCTGCCGCCCGGCCCAGGAATCTGACAAGCAGCCAGGATTATCAACACCAAAACTGCAAGTAACAACCGTGACGCATGAATACTGATATTGCGTCCAAACGGAACATCTTTGCGAACATACACTTCAGGCAAACTTCGCTGAACCTCCATGATTACACCCTCGCTCTGCTATCGTCCGATCCACAACAACCACTCCAGCCACACCGAATGAGGTTTGTTGAAGAAGCCGCTTTTTGCTTAGTGTGCTATTACTTTTCCCTAGGTTAACACCTGATATGGCGGTGGTAAATTTCCCAAAGGATAATTTCGACCTGATTTAGTGCGAATGCACTTAATAGTAGCGCTACGGGTAACATGAAACGCTTATAGCAAAGCGAACCAATTGCTATTTTCTTTATAGTGGATAATTCGTGCTCGGCTGCAAGGCCCTGAATTTACTGTGACGTCACCACAGCATCGTCGATTGCCGCGCCACCGCCGTCGCGCTAGCCCTTCCCGCTGCCGCACTTATTTCATCAATTAACGTAGCTACCAGCTTAGCCAGCGCAGCCAAGATGCTTATTTTTAGCTTTGGCGGACGATAGTCAGTAAACTAGGCACCAATTCTTACAGCCCTAATTTGCCACTTTACAGCGCGTCGATGACTACATTCGTATCCCGTCTTAACTCCCTGATCAATGAAATTTACCCCGATATTGATGCCGATATTTTTTCCAGCCTGATCATCGAGGCATTCTGGCCAGATGGTACACAGCCTGCTAAAAATGGCCGCCAACCTGGCAACGACTTGTGGAACGAGCAGGATGCGCTGCTCATTATCTACGGCAACTCGATTATCGATGGTAGCCACAAGCCGCTTGATCTGTTGCATGATTTTCTGTTGCGTCGAATGCAGGGTGTGGTAAACAGTGTCCATATTCTGCCATTTTTTCCGTACACCTCTGATGATGGATTTGCTGTAAGTGATTTTCGTGCAGTGAATTCATCGCTTGGCGACTGGCCGGACATCAACAGGATTTCACAGAATTTTCAGTTGATGTCCGATCTGGTGCTAAACCATGTTTCCAGTCAGGGGGTGTGGTTTAACCAGTATCTGCAGGACAAAACACCTTACAACCAGTTTTTCTTTGAAGCATCACCCAACGATGATTTGAGCGACGTTGTGCGACCCAGGACTACTCCGCTTCTGCGCGAAGTAGAGACTGCCAATGGTCCGCGCCATGTGTGGTGTACCTTTAGCCATGATCAGATCGATCTCGATTTCAGAAACCCTGAAGTTTTGCTGGAGTTTTTGAGAATAATCCGTCTGCATGTCGAAAACGGTGTGAGAATTATTCGACTCGATGCAGTCGCATTTTTATGGAAGGAGGCTGGAACCTCTTGTATTCACTTGCCGCAGACACACGCCGTTGTCAAACTGATGCGCTTGCTGTGTGACCATGCCTTTGAGCAGATTATCTTGATCACAGAGACCAATGTTCCCAAAGCTGAAAATTTGAGCTACTTCGGCAGTCATGACGAAGCGCATGTTATTTACAACTTTCCACTACCGCCACTGGTGCTGCATGCAATGATGTCTGGCACAGCCCACTATCTCAAACGCTGGCAGCGCGGTATGCCACCTGCCCCGCTGGGTTGTACGTATCTCAATTTTACCGCGAGCCACGATGGAATTGGTATGCGTCCGGCTGAAGGAGTACTGCCAGCTGAAGAACAAAGCCGAATGATCGGTGCCGTACAGGAAAGCGGTGGGCTGGTATCGATGCGCTCGCTACCTGATGGCAGTGAAGCACCGTATGAAATTAATACCACCTTTTTTGATGCTACCCGGCGCACCTTTACCGGCGAAGACGAATTTCATCTGCAACGTTTTATATGCTCACAAACCATTATTATGTCACTGGAAGGCATACCAGCGTTTTATATCCATTCGATGCTGGCTACAGCAAATGATCATGAGGGCGTGACGCGCCGCGGCATGAACCGCGCAATAAACCGCCACCGCTGGAACTACCCAACACTAAACGCATTACTTGACGACCCGAACTCTGTGCACTCACAAGTGCTCGGAGCGTTGTCAGACTTATTACAAATTCGGGCAAAGCAACCGGCATTTCATCCAAACGCTACGCAATTTACGATGCCGCTGGATGATCGTTTATTCGGACTCTGGCGGCAAAGTCTTGATCGTCGTCAGTCAATATTTGCGCTGCACAACGTTTGCGATAAAGCCATTGAACTTGAAACAGAAGCACTGAATCTGATTGACGATGAAACCTGGACAGATTTGATCAGCGGAGAAACAATTGAACCTGGTGCGCCGACCATTACATTGCAACCGTATCAGTGTTGTTGGATCAGCAATCGTAGTTAGTAAAATTAATTATATCTTCCGCTCATGTTTGTCAACATAATCAAACCTTGCATACCTTATATCCGTTCGCCTTCTCCAAGCTCAAACCCGAAAAAATAGAACGAAGCACAACTGGTTAATGGCATCGCCAGATCAATCGCAGCCTTAGTCTCAAAATTTTGAGTGATTTCTCAGAAATACTTAACTCTAGGGCTATGTCCTAGCAGTCGGCTATAACCAACTCGGATAAGACATGACTGTACAAATGGATCGTATCGCTGATGAAAATAGTTTATGCCAATAACCATATCATGACGAATAAAGGAAAAAGCGTGAAAATATTCAGCCGCGATTTCAATTACAAACCATATTTGATAGTGTAGGAAATTCACTTACTTGTAGGGGAAACGGGAAATGTCATCAGTACTTGAAAAGACCAACAAACACGAAGTCGACATCGAAGATTTGGAAATTGACAGCCGAATATACGATCTCTACGACCAGTACTGCCATGGATTTATCAGTCGTCGTGAATTTTTAAAGCGCTCAGCGGCCATTACCGTCGCCGGTGTTTCCGGATTAACGATGGCGCAGGCACTGTTTCCGCGCTACGCAGAAGCACAGACCATCTCGTTCACCGATGAGCGCATGAAGGGCCAGTATGTCACCTACCCTTCACCAGGCGGAAATTCAGGGGAGATGCGCGGCTACCTTGCTGTACCTGCTAGCGATGGTCCACATCCTGCGGTTCTGGTGATCCATGAGAATCGCGGATTGAATCCGTACATTGAGGATGTTGCACGACGTCTTGCAGTGGACGGCTTTCTAGCGCTGGCTCCCGATGCCTTATACCCGGTGGGCGGTTATCCGGGTAACGATGATGATGGTCGGGCTCTACAGAAGGAGTTAGATCGCGCCAAGATTATGATCGACATGATGAACGGTGCTAAATTTTTGAATGGGCATGAGCTCTCCACCGGTAAGCTTGGTGCGGTGGGTTTTTGTTTTGGCGGGGGTGTGGTGAACTTTCTTGCGACAAAAATGGGCGATGAAATCCAGGCAGGCGTGCCTTTTTATGGCAGTGCCCCTCCAGCGGAAGCCGTTGCTGATATCAAATGCCCCATCATCATTCAAGCGGCCGAGAATGATGATCGAATCAATGCACAATGGCCAGATTTCGAAGCAGCTTTGAAGGCAGCCAACGTTGACTATGAGCGTTTTTTATATCCGGGAACCGGCCACGGCTTCCACAACAACTCAACCAAACGTTATGACGAAGAAGCGGCTATGTTGGCTTGGGAGCGCACAGTAGCGTTTTTCAAAGAAAATTTGGCATAACAATGTACCCGTAGTACGAATACAAACTCAATCACCCAGAAATTATCTGGGTGGTTTTGCAATATAGAGGCGATTCATCTCAAATCTGTACCTGCAGCTCGCGCATCAGAACTTAAATCAGCTGACTCTATTTTCAACTGCACGGCATTGCCCAACGAAACGCGCAACAGTTGCTTCTGCATTGGCAGCTAACGATAACGGGCTAGCACCTAGAAATTTTTGAAAAGCACGCGTCAGATGAGCCTGATCAACAAAGCCGCATTCGGTTGCCAGCTCTGCGATTTTTGAGTCTTCCCTGTTCATCAGTAATGCAAGAGCCGTGTTCACTTGCAGTACATTACAAAAGTTTTTTGGTTTTAGACCTACCGCCTGAACAAACTCTCGACGAAACTGACGCTCAGAAGTTCCCACTATTTTTGCAATTTCAGCAATTCGACAAAAACCATTACATTGCTCTATCTTGTTTATGCCGTTGTGCAAGTATTCGGGAATCGATACTTGTTGTTCCGGAGTGGATTCCAATACCTGCAAAAAGTGTTGCTGCAATTGCTCATGTGACGCATCGTCTTGAAATTTTGACAGACGCTCATCGATACTTTTAAACACCGCACTATTAAGCGATTGCGGTCCAACAGCACGCTCTAATGTCTCAATACCGGGTATGCCTAGAAATTGTTGTTGGCCCAGTGCATTGAATTCTGCGAAGACTTGCCACAGAGGGCCTTCAAATCGGGTAATGATTGACGCGTTATCAATTTGCCCTGACAGAATAACTCGTCCATTTGTATCTGAGTCAATCTCCAGAACATCATTCACGAAGCCTGTCCATCTACCTTGCGCAATCCAGCTTAAATAGGCGTAACCAGTGGCTCTGGGCTCAACTTCCATTTGAATGGGCTCAGTGACTTGGCCCACGAGTATTCGCCGAAAGTAAGTCTGCAATTTTGTGGGAATGTTTATTTCCCTAAACACGTCTGGATTCATTGAAGCTCCAGTAGTTCAACTAGATTAGTGTGCTACGAAAGTCGTACAAATTTTCGCACTGATGTCCGAAAAGTACAATCGTCACTGCGTCGGCAACTCTAGCATAGGCAAAAAAAGACAGCTCCTACAAATGATAGATGCGTGAACCTGAATCTGGGCGTAACGTTTTATGTATTGGATTTTAAGCTACAAGTTCTCGAAGGTGCTCGTCAATACTGTTTACCAAAAAGAACTAGAACCTAAATATTGCAGATGATCTTTTCAGATTCTGCATTGATGTCAATACACGTAAAAAAGTAATTTCGTAAAAGGAAAATAATATGAACCAACCATTTTCACAGTCTCGATGCTTTACGGCACTAAGCCAATTTTCATGGAGCATCCCGTACCCCTCTGGAACAGGTTTCCCGCAAGGCATGGCTATGACGGGGGCTAACAGCATGGTTGTAGCGTCACGCAATGGCAATGATGGCTCGCGCACGGCAATAGTAAATCTCGGCTCTTTACGAATAACCACTAATACGAAATAGCTTGTTGGATAGCGTTAGCAAACCAGCGGTATTTTTTAATCTGATGATCCAGGCTAAAACCGAATCATCTTGTGTTTTTAGGAGAATGTAATGACCAAATTTTATATCAGTATGGCCGCAAGCGTAGCAGTTTTGCTATCGAGTGCTTGCTCAAGTAGTGGCTCGGATGATGCACCCGCAACAGGCGCTACAGCCAATAATGTTAGTACCAACGAAACGGGTAGCAACAGTCCTCTCGAAACGGATAACGACAGCACCAACACACAGAACCCGCCTGTCTCAGGCGGTGGCAATCTGACGTATTTTGGAGGTGTTAACGCAAGCTACGATCCGCTTGATGACGAAACCAGCTGGAATGGACAATTCTTCGCAAGTGCCGTGGCGTTCCCAGTATCGGAATTGGAAAATCAATTTCCCGCACCAACGAATACCTGCAAGACCTCTGAGGTAACGACCCCTACCCCGTTACCAGCTGACACAGGCATAGACCCTGAAAACTTATCGTTTATACCAGACACCGCAAGTGCCGGTGACGTGTTGACGGTAACCTCTCCAGCCGGTACTCACGCCAGCCTGATTGGGCAACAACTGTTCGGCTTTCTGCTGTACAGCACGCAAGATCGCGTTCCAGTGGCAGGGCCGATGCCCGAGTCACTGGTGATCGATATACCGGGCGCACCAGGAGGTTTTCCGGCTTTTTCATCTGTCGCGTTTCCCAGTGTACAAGCAACTGAGTTCACCGTTCAAGATGGTCTGATCAGTTGGGAGGGCAGTAACGCAGAAGGCTCAAAAATCAGCATCATTACATCGGCACGTGCAAACAGTGATTTTGCAACACAAGTATTTATCGAATGTGACTTAATAGATGACGGTTCGCACCAGATCGAACC
>JAHQVR010000326.1 GCA_019634245.1 Gammaproteobacteria bacterium | reverse complement strand
TGCTCCAATAAACTTTACATTAGGGCAGAGGTTGTGATAACCACGGCGGCACCACTCGCAATTGTGGCAAGGGGTAGCGGGATCAACGGCTGCAAGCTCTCCTTGCTCGATATTTTTTTCGGGTACATCGCGCGTGACAACAGCGCTGAACTCGTGCCCGGGTATAAATGCAGAGCGAATTTTCGCGGCTCCTATGCCTCCGTCTTTATAATAATGTAAATCGCTTCCGCATAGCCCAACAGCTTTAACCTTAACCATCACTTCACTGTCTGTCGGCTCTGGTGGGGAGTAGTCGCAGATGCGGATATCACCGGCGCCATGAATGAACAAGGCTTTATTGCTGTTCACAAGTGTTCCATAACTCTAGTAATCATATTGCGTTATTGGTTTCAGCGTCGAATAGATGAACACGCGAAAGATCAGGTTGGAGCAATACTTCGTCGCCGGGCTTTAATTCGATACGATCGCGAGTGATGGCGCAAGTATCCTGACCAGCGAGTGTTAAGTACACATGAATTTCGGGGCCAGTTGGTTCAACCACTCTAACAATTCCGGTCAGGCTGGCGTTGCTGCTTGAACTGCCAGCGGTGTTATCTTGCTTGGATATCTGAAAATGTTCGGGGCGTATACCGTAGTAGAGTTTCTGTCCAACTTGAAGCTCCGAATTGGCAGGTAAGGGCAGTCGCGTTTCGTCAATTAACCCAAAGCGAAAGCCGTTGTCCTCGGCTACCTGGCATTCAAGTACATTCATGGTTGGCGAGCCAATAAATTGTGCAACAAACAAATTGTTCGGGTTATCGTAAATATCCATTGGCGAACCACTTTGCTCAATGTATCCACCACGCATGACGACCACTTCATCAGCCATTGTCATTGCTTCGATTTGATCGTGTGTCACATAGACCGTTGTCGTTTGCAGTCTTTGGTGCAAATCTTTTATTTCTGTGCGCATTTGCACGCGCAGCTTTGCATCCAGGTTTGATAGGGGCTCATCGAACAAAAATACATCTGGGTCTCTTACTATGGCGCGCCCCATGGCCACTCGTTGTCGCTGTCCTCCCGAGAGTTCTTTAGGTAAACGATCAAGATAATCATCAAGCCCAAGAATTGACGAAGCCCAATTAACCTTTTCGTCCATGGTTTTTTTGTCTGTCTTGTTCAGCCGCATTGAGAACGCCATATTTTTTCTTACGCTCATATGCGCATACAGGGCGTAGTTTTGAAATACCATGGCGATATTCCTGTCTTTGGCATGAACATCGTTAACCCGCACATCATCGAACAAAATGTCGCCACCTGTAACGGACTCAAGCCCAGCGATCATACGTAATAGCGTTGACTTACCGCAGCCGGATGGTCCAAGCAATACAACAAACTTTCCATCTTCAACGCTGAGATCAAGCTGATGCAATACCTTGATGTTCCCGTAGGATTTGTCAAGATTCGAAATAGTGACTGATGCCATGACGCGTATTTAAGAATGATTTAAATTGAATGCGACAAGGCACCACCCTGCACTAGTGGTGCGGGGTGGTGCTTCGTCATACTAGCTAGCCTAGGTCAGCTTCATCGACCACTGCATCAACCAGTTTTGCAACCTGGTCCATACACTTCTTGGCGCTGCCACCATAGTCTTGCCCTGTGAGCAATTTGCCCAACTCCGTGGGTATCTCATTGTTGGCTACGCCCGCCCAAATGGCCAGATCAGGCTCTGAGGCCATCACGTTATCGATCGTCCACTTAACCGTATCAAGATGACGTGTGGTGCCCGCGCCTTCAAGACCTTTTCTTTCTACAATGCGTGGATCGGTGAAAGATGAGTTTCTCATTGGTGCGAATCCACCAATCAAAGTACATCGTGTCATTACGTCCTTTGAACAGGCCCATTGTAGAAAGAGCCAAGCGGCGTCAGGATTTTTAGAGTAGCGCGACAATGCGATACTCGAACCACCTTGATGACCCCAGCCCGGAATTTCACCAAAACCCACATCATCGCGGGAGCGTAGTGATGCGCTACCTTCGAGTGGCTTGGCCATTTCCCATAAGCCTTTAACTTGCGAATCATCTGCATTCCAACCAGGAAAAAATTCCGCCCAACTTTGACAAAGCGCAATCTGACCAGAAGCGCCCATTTGCCATTGTCCGTCCCAAGTAGACGTAACTGATGCCGCGGGCGAATTCTTGAGCAAATTCTGATACCACTCAAGCCCGGCTATACCGGCCTCATCATTACCTGAAAAGTTCTTATCCGCACCGAAGATCGAACCACCGTGACCCCATACTGCCTGAGTCCAGTCGCACTCCAGAGAATAGTGTCCCGATTTGGCTTGCAAACCTGTGCCAAAAATATTGTTCTCTTTTTCAGCGGCTGTGATCATTTCGACAGCCTTAGTGAAGTCCTCGTACGTTCTTGGAACTTCAATACCGTGCTTCTCCAAGATGTCTTTGCGATACATCAACGTGAAGATCGGTATATCAAAAGGTAGGCCGATCCATTTCCCGTCGTATTCGCAAATACCCTCTACTAATGGCTTAGAGAAGTCATCAAAGTCAAAGCCCGGCATGGCCAGGTCTGGCTTGGATTCGTAGTACTCCACTGGATCAAACGTGTCAGGCGAAAAAGTGGATGTCCAAGCCTGATCGAGATAGTAGATGTCATAGGTGCCAAGCTGGCCCTGAACATCCTGTGTGGCTTTAGCGAGAACTTGCTCCAGCGGCACAATCTCAATTTCAACGTTGATTCCAGTGAGCTCGGTGAACTCTGCTTTAAGTTCGTTTAATACGTTTGTAGGTGGAGTTGCTTCCGACGTATAACGAATCGTTTTTCCAGCAAATGGTTTTCCCGCTTCGCGGAGAAAGTCTGCCACTTCTGGTGGTGTCGTGCTGTCTTGCGCGTGGGCTAAATTGCCGAAAAATGGGCGATTGTTGCCACCAAGCATACCTGCCGAGTAAGCAGACATACCGACACCTGCGATCCCCATGTTTTTCAGGAAAGCACGTTTCGACATTTTTCCTGCAGTGAACTTGTTAGCCGAGTCAATAATGAAATTCTGTTTTTTAAAACGTTTAAAACTCATTAACTTCTCCTCTAGTGGTGGGGATGCTATTCGCATCCATCTTCTATTGATGCACAGGGCATCAGTCTTTAACGGCGCCCATGGTCAGCCCTCGTACAAGATGATTTTGCACAAGAAGAATGAATATGAACCCGGGAATTATTGCTGCTGTACCCAGTGCAGAGATGAATCCCCATTCCGAGCCAGTCGATGTCACAAAGGTTGTAATCTTCACCGGAACTGTGCGAATTGAATTGGTCAGAAATAACGACAATAGGAATTCGGTCCATGAAAAAATAAAACAAAGCACAGCGGTGGCCGCGACACCGCCTTTTATCATAGGAAGCACGACTAAATAGAAACATTGAAAGCGGGTTGCACCGTCTATCATTGCGGCTTGATCGACTTCGATAGGGACATCATCAAAAAAGGACTTTAGTATCAACAGTGCAATAGGTATGTTGATAAGGGTATGCGCGATGATTAAACCAAGGTGCGTATCTCTAATACCTAGATCGCGAAATATGAAAACCAGTGGGATAATAATCGCAATCGGTGGCAAGAAACGTTGCGAGAGTATCCAGTGCATATATCCCTGAGCCCCCCGGAAAGTTAACCGTGATAACGCATAAGCTGCCAGTAACGCGATAGTGGTTGCCAGAATAGTTGAGCAAACCGCGATGATGAGTGATGATAGTATTGAGCCGCGCCCGTCATATGCGCCCTCGCCACTGGTACCCATCAAAATAGCGGAGTTGGCTTGGTTGTCGGACTTGCGCCCACCTAATACCGTAACTCGGTAATTTTCAAAGGTTGGTTTAAAGTCAAAAACCACCACGCGGTCTTTGTTAAAAACGGCGGATATGGGTTTGATCGACGTTAACGCAAACCACGCTATCGGAAAGACAAAAACGGCCACAATGACGATGGCGATAAAATAGCGAGCAGTGTCTTTTAGAGTCTGCTTTCTCATTTAGAACTTCACCTTGAATACTTTGATGAATATGCTTGATGTGATTAGAACTAAAATGAGCGTGGCCAGTGCAACGGTTGATGCGTACGGAAAATTAGCCGATTTAAAATACACAGTCCCCGCGTAGGCCGTTAGTGTCTCTGTTGCTGTGCCAGGGCCGCTGTCGGTCATGACCTTTACATAATCAAAGATTCTAAAAAGATCTATCCCTCGAATAAGAACGGCAAGCGCGATGATTTTTGACATCATCGGTAGCGTTAGAAAAAAGAAAGACTGAATAGCCGTTGCCCCATCAATGGATGCAGCTTCAAAAGGCTCTCGAGGTAAGGCGCGCAGTCCCGCCAACATGATTAACACCATAAATGGCGTCCACTGCCAAACATCGGCGACGATTACACCCAAGAGTGCGGTGGAGCCGGTTCCAAGAATCGGGGCAGTCGGTGATAAGAGTCCTAGCGCGTAAAGCGAATTGCTGATGACACCGAAAGAACTGTCGTACATAAGTAGAAACATCATGCCGGTAACAGCCGGTGGTACAACAAGAGGTAGCGTCATCAGCGCTCTCAATACACCGAAGCCTTTTTTATCAGTGTCAAGGATAAGGGCGATAGCAAGGCCGAGTATTAATTGTAGGGCTAAGGCAATCAAGGCATAGGTGAAAGTTATTTGTACCGCGTCCCATACCCTATCGTCGGCGATCAACTTCTGCCAGTTGTAGGAAGGCAAGAATTTTTCTTTTCGCGTTGCAGGGTTACGCTTGTAAAAAGACAACCAGAGAGAATACAGAACCGGATACAGACCAAACACAACGAGAAGTGATGTAACTGGAAACAACCAGGGCAGTGGATGCTCGGATGTGAGCCAACGGGGCAGTAAAGATCGTTTGGTCATGGTTTAGCCCGCTGAAAGGAGTTTTGGCTCATGTGTATTGGGTTTCAATATCTTTGTCTATACGAGCTAGGCGCTACTTGATAATGGTTTCTCGCTCAGTGATCAATCAATTCTTTTTTAATTATTTTTTGTTCAGCACACAGTAACGGCACATTTTTATGTTTGCGACAACCTGTCATCAATGTCTTGATGCGATGAACATTATCGTGTGCTTGACTTATATTCGCTGATCGTGAAATTATTTGCAACTACCGTGAAAAATTACATATTTAGCGTAGAGCCTACATGAACCAAAAATGTTCCAATACTCAGTATCGTGGAAGATAAGGCGGCCGATTCAGGCTTAGCTGTGCGTGCAGCCTGGATGCACTACGCAGGTGGTCTCACGCAGGCGGAAGTCGCGGATAGGCTGGGATTGTCCAAGCCAAAAGCGCATCGACTGATCACGCGGGCCAATCGAATCGGCATCGTGAAGGTTTACATTGACGGTGAAGTGGCTGAGTGCGTGCAGCTTGAACAGCAACTGTGTGAACAATTCTCATTGGACTACTGCGAAGTCGTGCCCGACTTCGATCATGATGAGCTTCCACTTAGAGCGCTAGGGTTGGCAGGCGGACAATATTTACATCGATTATTGGATGGAGCAACCGTAAAAACAGTTGGCTTAGGGCATGGACGAACCATGGCGGCCTGTGTCGAAAACATACCTCGAACCCGTGGCACTAAAGTCGAGTTTGTGTCCTTACTCGGCGGTTTCTCGAGAAAGTTTGCAGCCAATCCACATGACGTTATTCATCGGCTTGCCGAACGCACCGGTGCACCGTCGTATGTGCTTCCTGTGCCATTTGTGGCGGATTCAATCAAGGACCGAGATATATTGATGGGGCAGAGTGGTTTGCAAAAGGTAATGGAATTAGCGCGAACCTCACCGTTAAAAGTGGCGGGTGTAGGTGACTTACAATTAACGTCCACACTTGTTGCGACGGAGATGGTCAGCGAATCAGATATAGAAAAAGTAATTAAAGCTGGCGGCGCGGGAGAATTGCTGGGTAATTTTTTTGCCGATGATGGAAGCCCGGTGAATACCAGCTTATCAAGACGTACCATCGGTTTGTCAGTTGATGATATTCAAAGCTCGCAAGTTATCGGCATAGCGGGTGGCTCGGCAAAATCCAGAGCCATCAGGGCTGTACTTCAGAGCCAGCTTTTATCTGGTTTGATCACCGACGAACGCACGGCGAAGACGCTTGTTTAACAATAAAACAATTGCTTACAGGGCGTGCCAATGCAGGATTGCTCCCATTATTGTGACGTGTGACAACATTTGTTCAATACAGCACGTTTGTGACAGATCAACTGATTTTACCTGCCGATACCGAAACTGACGATCTAATTATTTAAATGAAAAAAGTGGTAGCTCATGAGCGCAACTGAATCACACTGGGATCTACGTGAAAAAATCATAGAGCTTTGCCTGTGGATGAATTCGTCTGGTTTGAATCAAGGCACGTCTGGAAACATCAGCGCGCGTTATAAGAATTCGATGCTTATTACACCAAGTGGCGTGCCCTATGAGCAACTCAAACGCGGTGATATTGCAAAGATGTCTTTGAAGCATAATCGCTATGAATGGGAAGGGCCTTACGCCCCGTCTTCCGAGTGGCACTTTCATCGCGCGATTTTACAAAGCAATCCTGATTTTAAGGCCATCGTTCATACGCATTCTACTTATGCAACTGTTCTATCCATGGCATGCAAAACAATACCTGCCTGTCACTATATGATTGGAGCCTTTGGTGGCAATACGGTTCGATGTTCGAATTACGCCACGTTTGGTACACCAGAATTGTCGACAAACATTCTTACGGCAATGCAAGATAGAACGGCCTGTTTAATGGAAAATCACGGCATGGTGGTAGCAGGCCCTAATCTGGATAAAGCAATGTGGGGTGCCGTAGAACTGGAAACGCTTTCTAAGCAGTACTACCTGGCCAGCAAATTGGAAGACATGAAAGTACTGCCGGATGATGAAATGGATCGCGTCATAGCGAAGTTTGCTAATTACGGCCCTCGCGATAAAAATAGTGGGGCTGGGAAAACCAATGGGCAAGGGCACGGTAATAGCGACGACTCGCCTGGGCTACAGAACGATAAATCGCATAGCAGTGGAGCGAACGGCGATCAACAGCAGAATCAACCCGGTGATAGTGTTCATCCTAACTCGCCAATAAAAAATATCCCCAATATAAAACTGCCGACAACTGGGTCGGGTAGTTAAACGCGGTAGATATGCATCGAAAAAGGCCGATCTGAATTTAGCCCTGCCTATATTTTCGGTAAGGATGATCCGAATGTGTCAGCAAGCTGCCAGAGCATTGGTGGCTGCTTGAATCGGGTCAGTATCCAGCTGAGAATGGTGCAAGTATCGAAATAGTGAACGAACAGCCCACAGCGTTTATGGAGTATGGGTGTGTTTTTGAGTATGCTGATGCCATAATCAATACTTTGATCTAGGAAGGGCTAAAAGATGCCAATTCGATCATTGGGTTATCTAGGTGTGCGATCTGATCGGATTGATGATTGGACTTACCTGGCGAATAAAATTCTTGCCATGCAATTAGATGATCGTGGTGGCAAACAACTCTCGTTTCGCATGGACGATCTAGTGCAGCGTTTTGTTGTTTCAGATGAACCGGGTGAAACGCTCGCCTTTATTGGTTGGGAGGTATCGCAACAATCCGATTTGCAAGATTACGCAGCGCGTTTGGACAACGCCGGGCACAAGGTGGTTCAGGGCAGTGCAGATCTTGCCGATCGACGTTTTGTTGATCAGCTCATTGTCACACATGATCCTGCCGGTAATCGCATCGAGCTAGCTTGGAATCCACACAAGTCGGAGGAGGCATTCACCCCAGGTCGTCCAATTGACGGTTTTAAAACCGGCCCGCTTGGTATGGGCCACGCCGTATTACATGTACCCGATGCAACCGCATTGTTACCGTTCTATTGTGATGTATTGGGTTTTTCAGTGAGCGATTACGGATTAGAGCCAGTACCACTTTATTTTTTTCATGTTAATGAGCGCCACCACAGTTTCGCTATTGTAGGCTCGGGTAAAACCGGTTTCCATCATTTTATGGTCGAGTACCAGAACTTAGATGATATGGGACAGGGGTATGATCTAGCGGGTCAGCAAGTTGATGGCATCGCGTATACATTGGGTCGTCATACTAACGATCACATCACCAGCTACTACGCCAACACGCCATCGAATTTCTTTATTGAAAGTGGTTGGGGCGGGCGCTTGATTAATCCCAAGACGTGGGAACCCCATGAAACCAATATCGGCCCCAGTTTTTGGGGACACGACCGCCTACATTTACCGGAAGTTGAAAGAAAACCGTTTGTCGATATGCGGTTAAAAGCGGCCGCGGATGGTTTACGAGCACCGCCCGTGGTTGATTGCCCGTGGCTTTATGAACTTCGCAAGCGCCACTAAAATGCGTTGGTTTCACTAATGAAGCGTGAGGTTAATCTAACTGCCGATGTGGCAATTGTTGGATATGGCCCTACTGGCGCGACGTTAGCTAACTTGCTGGCACAATATGGCATCAAGGTTATCGTTATTGAGCGCGAGGCGGCGGTTTATCACCTACCTAGAGCTGTGCACTTCGATGGCGAAACGATGCGAGTCTTTCAAACCGTGGGTATAGCAGACCAGCTCAGCGAAAAGGTGTATGTAAATCCGGGCATGCGCTTTGTAGATGCCGGGGGGGATCTGATTTTGGATTGGCCGCGTCCTCAAGAAATTGGGCCACAGGGGTGGTACGCCAGCTATCGTCTGCACCAACCTGATCTTGAGAAGCTACTGCGCGAAAAGTGTTTAGGCTATGCAACGGTTAAAGAGCTAAGCTGCACAGAGGTCGTATCCCTTACAGAAGGAACAGACAGCGTAACGTTAAATTGTCTTAACCTACACGATCAACAGGCGATGACTGTAAAAGCGCAGTACGTTGTGGGGTGTGATGGCGCTCGATCGCTAGTGCGTGATGTAATCGGAGCGGAGCTGGACGATCTAGGGTTTGAAGAGCGTTGGTTGGTCGTTGATGTGCTACTTAAACGTGATCGCCCCGATCTTGGTGATCACTCGATTCAATTTTGTAACTCGACACGGCCGATGACGTACTGCCGTAGTCCGGCAAATCGACGACGTTGGGAAATTACACTGCTAGAGGATGAAACCGACCAAGAAATGAATCAAGATGAAAGGATTTGGGAGTTTCTTAAACCTTGGATTAGCACTGAGGATGCAACTATTGAGCGTAGCGCTATCTATACGTTTCGCTCAGTTATAGCAAAGCAGTGGCGAAGCAGCCGATTGATGATAGCGGGTGACGCGGCACACCTTACGCCGCCTTTTATGGGGCAAGGCATGTGTGCCGGTATACGTGACGCCGCAAACTTAGCGTGGAAGTTGGCTCTGTGCGTAAAGAAGCAAACAAGCACGAAAATTCTCGACAGTTACCAAAAAGAACGTAGCCCAAATGTCCGCGAATTTATTGAGACAGCGATACGATTGGGAAAATTAATTAATACAATAGATAAGCAATCAGCTTTGGCGCAGGCCGACACCAGTCAGTCTCGAACTGCGAAAATGGCATCGATAGCACCTACACTTGGTTCGAGTAGGTTGGGCGATTTGCTACCCGAATACGATAGTCCCCATCAAGGCCAGTTATTTGCGCAACCAAAACTTATTGATGGCCGCAGACTGGATGACGTTGTTGGTTACGGACCGGTGTTGATACTCAGAGAACAACTACCTAATGGCATAGTATCAACGATCCCGTCATTTGATGCCGATGAACACCCGCAATTTTTAAAATGGCTGAATGAGATTGGCACGAATGCGCTACTAATACGGCCTGATAGATATATAGCTGCTAGTGCTACAACCACTGTAGATATTGCTAAAATTGCCGCAACAAACTGGCCTGAATTTACACAATTAAATTAGAACGTGGATTCCACCTTATGAAACTTGCATCGCTGAAAACTGGTGGCCGAGACGGCACACCTGTTGTGGTATCGCGTGATTTGTCCCGCATGGCTTTAGCCACAACCGTTGTGCCCAACCTTCAAGCAGCTATTGATAATTGGGCGCAGGTAAGCCCCTTACTGCAGCAGCTGTCCGACAAGCTGGAAAACGAAGAGTTAGATTCCCAACCATATAATCCTGTTGCGTTGGCATCACCGTTACCGCGAGCCTATCAATGGGCTGATGGCAGCGCATACCTGAGTCATATGCGCCTTGTTCGAAAAGCGCGTGGCGCAGAAATGCCAGAGAACTCGAATACAGATCCGATGCTTTACCAAGGTGGTAGTGATGGGTTTCTCGGGCCTGTCGACCCGATTCCCTGTGTAGACACAGAATGGGGTTTGGATTTTGAAGGTGAGATCGCTGTGATTACTGATGATGTTCCGATGGGGTGCACGGTCGCACAGGCGGAATCGCACATAAAACTTATTATGCTTTGCAATGACATTAGCCTGCGCCATGTGATGCGGCCCGAGCTAATGAAAGGTTTTGGTTTTTTTCAATCTAAACCTGCGAGTGCGTTTTCACCAGTGTGTGTTACGCCTGATGAGTTAGGCGACGCCTGGACGGGTGGGCGAGTTAACTTACCACTGCTGACCACTTACAACGGTGAGAAATTCGGGCAGGTTCACGCGGGTAAAGATCTCACTTTTGAATTTCCAGATTTGATCGCTCATGCAGCGCGCACACGTGATCTTTGCGCCGGTACGATCATCGGTTCTGGTACTGTGAGTAACGAAAATCATGATGACGTTGGCTCAAACTGTTTGGCTGAAAAACGCATGATAGAAGTTATTCGTGATGGCAAACCGGCGACGAGATTTATGCAGCCAGGTGACACGATACGATTTGAAATGTTGGATCGTGACGAACACAGTGTTTTTGGTGCTATTGATCAAACAGTTATAGCTTGTTCACTATAAGAGCAAGATCTTCCAAAAAATGTAACGTATCCCAATCAATTCAAGACATATGACCTGGGTCTAGCGGGTCCATTGGTGGCTGTTTGGCTATTACTCTCGCTGTAAACTGCGCAGCGTTGTCTTTGAGGTTCTAGCCGAGGAAGGGCTTATCTTGTGTGTCAGCACAGGTATATGCGTGGTCATTTCTTTCTCTCTACAGTAAATGCTAGACGGGTGGTCTATCCTTTTTGTTGAAGCGCTCAAGTTGTGTGGCTTTATGGCCTAGATGACAGTGCGGTCGAAATCATCGGCTCTACTTGTATGCATTTTTTGGAAAGGATGCAGCGCATTAAACCGAGAATCACAAATGGCAGTTATTGACTTGAAAAATACAAACGACGGCGCCAAGGCGAACGGTTGGCAACCCGGTGGCTCGCCCGAGGGCAATAACGGTCCACCTGATCTGGAAGAACTTTTCCGTCAGCAGAAAAAAAATGTGGAAAATCTCTTTGGTGGTAAGCGCGGGCGCAAAAAAAGCGGCGGTGGCGGAAATTCTGGCAATGGTTCGGGTAATGGATCCGGCGGCTCAAGCCCAAAACGAGTTGGCGGGCTTGGACCTCTTCTGGGTCTTGCCGTTCTCCTCGGTATCGTCTGGCTAATATATACAGCATACTACACAGTGCCGAGCGACTCGGTCGGGCTGGTTACGCGTTTTGGCAAATATTTGAAAGAGGAACCGGCGGGGCTTCATTTCAAGGTGCCTTGGGGGGCTGATGAAGTCGTCATTGTGCCGGTGAAGCGACAGCTTAAACAAGAGTTTGGTTTTTCCACGCGGGGTGCTACAAACAGCGACCAGACTCGCCCCAACCCACAAGCACAAAGCCAAATGGTAACGGGCGATCTAAACGCTGCTTTGGTTGAGTGGGTTGTGCAATACCGTATCGAAGATCCGAAAAAATATATGTTCGATGTACGTAATCCGGGTGAGACCCTTCGTGACTTGTCCGAGTCGGTGATGCGCGAAGTGGTGGGCGACAGAACGGTCGACGAAGTCATCACCATTGGCCGACAGGAAATCGAGAACGAGGCCCTGGTTAAAATGCAGGAACTCACGACCAAATACGGTATAGGCGTCAGTATCGATCAGGTTCAACTGAAAAACATCAATCCGCCAAGACCCGTTCAGGAATCGTTTAACGAAGTTAATCAGGCGCAGCAAGAAAAGGAAAGTCTGATCAATGCTGCACGGCGTGAATATAACAAAGTCGTGCCATTGGCCGAAGGTGAGAAAGACCAGCGAATTCGCGCAGCTGATGGCTACCGCCTAAAACGCATCAATGAAGCAGAAGGTGATGCCGCTAGATTTAACGCGGTACTAACGGAGTACCTAAAAGCACCGGAAGTAACTAGACGACGAATCTATATTGAAACCTTGGAAGAGGTGCTACCGGGGCTGGAGTCAAAAATTATAATGGATGAGCAATCACAGCAAGTTCTACCGCTACTGCCACTGGGTGGCAAAGGGCTCCCGAAATGAAAATATTTATTCTGATAGTTATTGCCGCGATTACACTATTGATATCCAACGCGTTTTACAAGGTTCGGGAAACCGAGCAAGTCATCATCACGCAATTCGGAAAGCCGGTCGGTGATGCGATTACAACGGCTGGGCTCAAGTTTAAGGTGCCGTTTATCCAGAAGGTTAATCCTATTGAGAGACGCATTTTAGAGTGGGATGGAAACCCGAGTAATATGCCTACCAAAGACAAGCTTTACATCGCGGTAGATTTATTTGCTCGCTGGCGAATCGTCGATCCACTCCAGTATTTTTTGCGATTACGCGATGAGCGCAGTGCCCAATCGCGGCTTGATGATATTTTGGGCAGTGAAACACGCAACGCCGTTGCCAAGCATGAATTGATTGAGATCATTCGCACCACAAAAGATAGAAAGCCATTGCTCGATGCATCGTTAACCGAAGAAGACCAGGCGACACTGGGGTCTTTGGTACCCATTTCAAAAGGGCGTAAGCTGGTTGAGGAAGAGATTTTTAGTGCCGCGGTAGACAAAGTGAAAGTGTTCGGTATTGAGTTGATGGACATTCGTTTCAAACGCATTAATTACAATGAAAGTGTGCGTCCCAAAATCTACGATCGTATGATCAGTGAACGTCGACAAATTGCAGAGCGTTTTCGATCTGAAGGCAACGGTGAAGCCGCTCGTATAAACGGCAACAGAGGTCGTGAGCTAAATAGAATTCAATCAGAAGCTTACCGTGAAGTAGAAGAAATACGCGGCGAGGCAGATGCAAAAGCGACTGAAATATATGCAAACGCCTATAACAAAAACAAAGAGTCGGTAGATTTCTTCGAGTTCCAGAAAACGATGGATATGTACAAATCTGTGATCAAAGACAACACAACACTGATGCTTTCCACAGAAAGCGAAGCGTTTAGATATCTAAAGGGTATGAACCCGTAATTGGTAAAAAAGGGGGCGAGGGCAAACCTTGGAGAGTACCAGGACTCCAAGCATTTGCATTTCCATGACAAACACAACACCTTCGGCCCCATCAACAGACAAAGTTCTAACTGGTGTCGCACTGATGCTGGGGTTTTGCTTAACTGCTCCTTTGCTGGACGTAGCCGCCAAGCTGGCATCGTCCACGGTGCCGGTTGGGCAGATTACCGCAGCTCGCTTTATTGTGCAGTGCGTGTTGATGGCGCCGGTAATTGTGTTTATGGGGTTGTCCTTGCGTGTGGCACGTGAGCAATGGTTACCACTGATCTCACGAGCGTTACTTTTGCTCCTTGCAACCTTCTGTTTCATTACCGCGATCCGCGTGATGCCGCTTGCCGATGCACTGGCTATTGTGTTCGTGGCACCTTTTATCGTTTTGTTGGTCGGCAAATTTTATTTAGGCGAAGATGTCGGTCCTCGCCGTGTTGGCGCGTGCTTTGTAGGTTTTGTCGGTGTACTGTTTGTGATCCAACCCAGCTTTGCAGCCTTCGGCGCAGTGGCGCTGATTCCACTTGCCACCGCAGTTGCTTTCGCTTTCTACATTCTGGTAACGCGAGGGTTGTCGCGTCGTATGCACCCGGTGGCTCTGCAATTTCATACCGGCTTGATCGCCAGCTTGTTTTGCACACCAATCCTACTGCTGTCCCAAGGCTCTGGCTCTGAATTATTTGATCCGGTTTGGCCAAAGGGAATAGCCTGGCTGTGGCTTTTTGGTGCTGGATTCTTCGCCACTGTTAGCCACATGATGATGACTTACGCACTGTCGTTAGCACCCTCGGCCACACTAGCCCCATTGCAGTATTTTGAGTTACCGGTGGCGACCTTGTTCGGATATTTGGTTTTTCACGATTTCCCTAACACTCTCAGCCTCATGGGTATAGCGATTATCATCGGTGCAGGGTTGTATATGATCCACCGCGAAAGAGTTACTGCCAAGCAGTTGATCACTGAGCGTGCGGCTCCACCTATCTGATACGTTAAGTACTTCCGGCCCAGTCAGTAAACTACGAAAAAAGCCAACCGGAGTTTCGATTGGCTTTTTTGATTGTTAGCCGTTACTTACAGTTGGACCTACATTTGGCCGAGACTTTCAAGCGGAATATCCAACATGGGTGAAAATCCTAGCATCTCAACGATATCCATCGTCTCACCATTGGCGTACAACAGGGCATCAGCAACCGTAAGTTCAGACGAGTATTTAACGCCGTCATTGATGATGTATTGCGCCGCCATTGGATGGCCCATGAGCATGCCGACTGGCGTCATGTCAACCGCCATTGCATCAGCGT
>JAHQVR010000325.1 GCA_019634245.1 Gammaproteobacteria bacterium | reverse complement strand
GATCGTGTAATCGCGAGTTAGTTCAGCGTATTCGCGCTCGACGCGGCCAGAGTCGGTGGAGCGCTCTACCTCTTTCTCTTTGAGGATGGAGAGTTGATTAATTTTTGACCTCAAAGAATCCGCCTCGGCTGACGCTGCAGCGAGATCACTGCGCAGTTGCTGATAAACCGGACTATTGAGGGTGGCCCCAAAACCACCGCTGGACTGCGTGGGATTAGCCGCCTGGTTTTCTAAATCACCGATCTGTTGTTTTAGTCGGATAATGTCGGGGTAGTCATCGGTGTAGCTCAATCGCAACGAATCAATTTCACCTTGTAAGGCCGATATGCGACTGCGCAGTTGATCAGCTTGAGCCTGTCTGGCTAAGTTAGTCGATTCTGAAGACAATTCGCGCTGCAAAGAGCGTCGGCGCTGATCGGCCTGGGCGTACAACAATTGCGTTTGCTCAAGTTCACGCTCCAATTCCAACACACGATCATTGAGCCTGCCGGTACCGGTTTCACTTAGCCCCGGATACTGCGCCCGGAAACTTTCCAGTCGCCTGTCGGCATCCTCAAGCTTGTTCCGATAAGTTTCAACTTGGTCGATAATAAAATCAAACGCTTCGTTGGTCTCATCAGATGACGTTTTCATGGTTTTGGCTAAAAACAAATTTGAGTAAAGCTCCACGGTGCGGTAAGCCACGCTGGGGTCAGGATCCTGAAATTCAATCCGAATCAACTGGTTGTTCATGTTCTGAACATTAGTGGATTCAATAATTTCGTTGCGAATGCGCTCGCGCTCTACATCGCCGGTATTCTCATCGATAAAAGGCACCTCGAGCATGATTTTGTCCAGAATTTCTGCACTGAACAGCTCTTGCTTGGCGATGTTGGCCTGATTACGTTCTTGGGTAGGGGCTTGATCGAGTATCGGCGCAACTACGGATTTATCATCCACATAGATGTGTGCATAGGATTCGTACTGTTTTTGCCAAAAGGCCGCGAGCAGCAAGAACAGCAAAGCCACCACGGCGAATATGGTAAGTAGTGTTTTTCGCCTTGCGGACGCCTCACGCGTCACCAAGGGCACCATCTCATCAAGTGTGATGTTGCTCATGAGAGTGGTCTCTCATTCGATTCATTCGTGTAGGGTTTCAAACGACGCGCTCCTTTTTATTATTATTCTTTAGAATCGCCGCTCTGGAATTGACACCACATCACCTGGCATTAGCGTGTAATTGGTATCCAGTACGCCATCCCGAAGGATGCTCTGCAAATAAATGCGGTACTGCTTGGGCTGACCATCGACGGTACGATACAGTCTTGCCGCCTCAGCATTAGCAAACTCTGTCACACCTCCAGCCTCGAGAACCAGGTCGATCACCGTCATACCATCACGATGTGAAATCGATTTAGGTTCTGCCACGCCACCCACTACCCGCACCCGGTTTTGAAACTCCGCGCTCGTCAGCTCTTCAACGATAATCGACACCTTCGGGGTGCGAATAAAACGCTCAAGCTTCTTTTCAGTATCCAACGATATTTCAGCCGGAGTGCGGCCACCGGCAAGTACATCCCCTACCAAAGGTACGGAGATAAAGCCGTCAGGCCGGACGGGAACTCTGACGGACAAATCGGGGTTCTTCCAAACGCTGACACGCACGACGTCCCCTGATCCCAATCTATACTGCGGCGCGGCACTGGGGCCTACCTCCGGGGGTTTCTCATCGGCCGGCAGTACACCACCGCTGCCCACGCAACCCTGGACGAGAACCAGCACAGCAGCGGCTATACACAGCACGCACAGTCTCTTGATTTTGTTCACAAATTTCCTCAATATCACGTAGGCACTAACCAAACTGGTAGTGCCATTAAACATTCTCTCAGCACTATTATCGGCTATTGCCAATTTCCGCGCAGTTGGCAGCAATGGATTAAGGTTTATAGGGTGAGCTACCGCACAAGAATAAATCGCAAAACGATTTTAGCGCGTTCTCATTATGTGACGCATTACATGCGTATAACAGATCCGCGGTTACTCATCCATCTAAGAGTAACTAAATCTCACAGATTACGGTTATAAACCACTGTAAAATCTTTCAAGGTTTTTTGGAGAACTTGGTGAAAAACAGCTTCCAGCACGACTATTCCGTGCTCGAACTCGATCAGGGGGCAGATTGGTCTACGGCGCAAACGCACTATCGCCAGCAGGTCCTAGCTTGGCACCCAGACCGGTTCGCCAGGAGACCCCGTGAGGCTGTCCATGCGCAGCAGCGCTTCATCGAACTGACCACCGCCTACAGAAATTTGCGCCAGTTCTACAAAATCAACCATCGTATGCCATTTGAAGCTGCGAGTAATGTTGACAGCGCGCACAAAAACACCGCTTCAGCTTCTCAATCAACACCCCGCTACCACACTCCACCGAATGCACCTATTGGAGACATTAACAGCGGTAGCTTGCTGAACGGCACCAAACGCAGTGTTAGAAGAGCCCAATTGAACTGGATACAACAACATTGGAGAACCGCATTATTGCTCGGGCTGCTGGTGATGAGCACGTTCGCCTTGTTCATCTATACCGACTATTCGCAGAAACAACGGGTGATTGAGCGAGCCAAACAAGAGCAGCAGAAATAACTCCAATAGGGAACCAACGGGAAGAGCCTACGGCCGAACGGCAACAGTTCGCTCGCCTCGCCCTCTACAACCCAGTTTTACTAGCGAGCGCCTTTACCAAACAAGACCACTTCAGCCGTTTGCAGCAAAATCAGGATATCTAAAAAGACGGTATGGTTCTTTATGTAGAAGAGGTCAAATTCCTGCTTCTGCTTCGAATCGTTCAACGATGCTCCGTAGGGATAACACACCTGGGCCCATCCGGTAATGCCAGGTTTAACCGCATGCCGCTCGTTGTAATAAGGGATATCTTTTTTTAATTCATCGACAAAGTGAGGACGTTCGGGCCGCGGACCTACAAAACTCATATCTCCACGCAAGACATTGAGAATCTGAGGCAGCTCGTCAATACGGGTTTTTCTCATGATATTGCCCGCCACGGTCACCCGTGAATCACCCTTAGTCGCCCACTGCGCCACACCATCCTTCTCAGCGTTCACCGACATGCTGCGAAATTTCAATACATGGAATGGCTCTCCACGATAGCCTACGCGAGTCTGCCCGTAGAATATCGGAGCCGACCAACCGTCTTCAATCTTGATAGCTACGATGGCTATCAACATAAAAGGCCAGGTTATCAGCAGAATTAATAAGCTGGCGAGCACATCAAAAATGCGTTTGTTCACGCCTCTGATCGCCCCTTTTTCAAACCCGTCAGAATAGATCAGCCAATCCGGTCTGAGAAAATCCAGCGGTAACTTGCCCTGTTCCCGTTCAAAAAACCCGAGCAAATCAAGAACATCGATACCACGAGTTTTAAGTGTCAGCAACTCATCCAACGGTAAACTTCCGCGTTTATCATCAGCCGCGATTACGATTTCATCGATCTCATTATCGAGACAGTACGACTCGATATCTTCAGTTTCTAGCGAAATGACATCTGCGGGTGGCAGTGACGGATTGGTATCCGAGGCCAATTGGACATATTTAACAATCTTAAAGCCGCGACGGTCCACTTTACGACGCATGCGCTGGGTAATAGAAGCGGCTTGATCACCTGCTCCTAAGACTAATACTCGGAGCTTGAGGATATCCCGGTCGACATAGTAGAAAAAAATAGGTCGTATCGTGCCGACCATAAAAAAAGCAATCAAAATGGATAGTGCAACCGGGCCTCGCCCAAGATACAAACTGGGGAACATGTAGTAAATCAGGACCAATATAACCGCGCCCGCGGCGAAGCCTATAATCGATCGCAGGAATACACCCAGAATCCCTCCGCGAAAGCGACTTTGATACAGCCCCATAGCCATCATGGTCAGAGGCATGACCAGACCAAATAAAATCGAGGTACCTATTGGCGAGGTGATGCTGCTCACTTCACTGGGCTGCTTTCCATCGAATCTGACGTACACCGCCACATAAACCGCAGCCACACAGATACAAAACTCAATTAATGCCAGGAGTAAAAACGGCACTCGAAGGTGCATTTTGAAAAATTTGAAACTGCTCACTGTGAAAGGCTAACCCAACTCCGGCTGGCGCTCATCTTTTATCGGTGTATTACGCGAAAACTGTAACAAAATTCAACGCTTAGCAAATCTGGTCGATAACGGACCTGTGCAGCAATCGACATGACCAGCATGCGACACACACAGACCAATTTATTGCGATCACAATGCGAACTGCTCGGTGTTACTGCCGGTAGCACCTGGCAAGACGTCCAAGTCGCGTATCGGACACTGGTCCAGCAGTGTCATCCAGATCGGCACGCTGGTCAATCCAAGTTGGACGCACAAGACCGATTTATTGAAGTAAATTCAGCCTACACAGATCTTAAACGCCACTACAGGGAATATGGTGCATTACCCATATTCTCCGCACATGTCGAGTGTGACACACCTCTGTTTAAAGAGCGTGAACGAGACAGAGTACCTTCAGATATCCGATTGAAATTAAAAATCGCAGCGGCGGTTGTCCTCGCCATTACAGCCGTCACCGTGGCACTTTGGAAACTGGACGCCGATCTTGTAAAACAACATAAAAATACTGCAGACGCTGCTAGAGCAGCTTACCATTCAGCGAAAACAACGCCAGAGAATACGCCTCTTTACCACGGGCGATTCAATTTTTCGGCCGATTGAATATCCCAGCGTCGATACACAAAATTGGAGTGGGTGCAGTTCTCAATCACACTGATAACCAGTTTGCGAACCGAGCCAATTTCACAATCAATCAGCATCTGAATACCCGTATAATTGCCCGGATCATCGGGAACGACTTCCTAACTGCCAATCCGTAGGCCACGCCAAGCGCATTTGAGGATCTTCATGTTTGAAATCACTGCCACCGACAAGCTAGCGATCATAGGGCTAGGTTACGTGGGCCTGCCCTTAGCGGTCGAGTTTGCCAAGCAGTCTCCAACGGTTGGGTTTGACATCAGCAAAGACCGTATCTCTGAGCTACAAACGGGTTTTGACAGAACCTTGGAAGTCTCAAAAGAAGAACTGGCCGGGGCGCAACAGCTTTCCTTTACAAGCACCGCTGCAGACCTTGCCGATTGCAAGGTATTTATCGTTACGGTGCCAACACCGATCAATCAACACAAACAGCCCGACTTAACACCCCTGATAAAAGCCAGCGAAACGTTGGGAAAAATCATTCAACCCGGCACTGTAGTGATCTATGAGTCCACCGTGTTCCCCGGTGCAACCGAAGAGGTGTGCGTACCGATACTCGAGCGCGAATCCGGCCTAACGTTCAACAAGGATTTTTATGCCGGCTACAGCCCCGAGCGTATC
>JAHQVR010000324.1 GCA_019634245.1 Gammaproteobacteria bacterium | reverse complement strand
ATCTCGGTTTTCATTGTGCCGTGTCAGTCCATCGACAATCTGTTGCATATAGGCCAGAGAAAAATCACGATAATTTTGCGGTGATAGCACGCCACCCCAGGTGTCAAAAATCATAACGGCTTGAGCACCTGCTGCTATTTGCGCGTTCAAGTATGCAATGATGCTTTGAGCATTCTTTTCTAACAGTTTATGCAGTGCAGTTGGATCACTGAACAGAAGAGCTTTAACTTTGCTGAAATCTTTGCTCCCGCCTCCCTCGACCATATAAGTGGCCAAAGTCCATGGACTGCCTGAGAAGCCGATGAGTGGAACACGATTGTTGAGTTCTTTGCGGGTCAGGCTAACCGCATCCAGTACATACTTAAGGCTATCGGTGGGATCGGGCACTGGAAGCGCGTCGATATCTCTGCGCTGGGTAACCGGGTTAGAAAATTTTGGTCCTTCACCACCGACAAAATGCAAACCCAACCCCATGGCATCAGGGATGGTAAGAATGTCAGAAAATATGATCGCGGCATCTAATGGAAATCGCTCCAGGGGCTGAAGTGTCACTTCACAGGCAAGCTCAGGCGTCGAGCACAACGTCATGAAGTCACCGGCCTGAGCCCGTACTTTTTTATATTCGGGCAAGTAACGACCGGCCTGTCGCATGACCCACACCGGAGTCCTGGGTACTTCTTGGCGCATTAAAGCGCGGAGATAAAGATCGTTTTCCAACATCTTTATCAGTTACGCACGTTTGGCTGAAACAGATTGTTCAGCAAGATAAGACACGATTCCGTCGGCAGCATTGCGGCCTTCAAAGACAGCCGTGACCACAAGGTCTGAGCCTCGGACCATATCGCCACCAGCGAATATTTTAGGGTTCGTGGTTTGGTGAGTAAAAGCCCCCGTTTCGGGAGCGATGACTCGACCACGATCATCGATATCGATTTTGTGTTCGTCAAACCAAGCTGCAGGATTTGGCCGGAAGCCGAACGCGATAAGGACAGCATCAGCAGGAATAATTTCTTCGGTACCGGCTACTTCTTCCGGCATGCGTCGGCCTCGACTGTCCGGTTCGCCGAGTTGAGTAGTAACAACCTTAACCCCAGTTGCGATTCCGTTCTCGCCTACAATTTCAATGGGCTGCCGGTTCCACAGGAAATTCACGCCTTCTTCCATGGCGTTCTTTACCTCTCGACGGGAGCCTGGCATGTTAATTTCGTCCCGACGATATGCACACGTGACTGAACTCGCTGCTTGCCGAATCGCTGTGCGATTGCAATCCATTGCTGTGTCCCCACCTCCCAAAACCACAACGCGTTGTTCTTTTAAGTCGATAAAGTTTTCTTTTTCCGCTCGCCAGCCACTGAGTTCATTCACGTTAGATATCAGATACGGCAGTGCTTCATGGACTCCTTGCAGCTCTTCGCCGGGAAAACCACCGCGCATGGATGTGTAAGTGCCCATACCTAGAAAAATAGCATCATACTGTTCCAGTAATGTTTCGAGCAGTATGTCTTTACCTACCTCTTTGTTAAGAATGAACTTTACTCCCATGCCCTCAAGAATTTTCCGACGAGTTATAACTACTTCTTTTTCTAATTTGAAGGGTGGAATGCCGTAGGTAAGAAGTCCGCCAATTTCAGGGTACTTGTCGTAGACATCTGCTGTGACACCATTTCGAGTTAGCACATCAGCACAGGCTAGTCCTGCAGGTCCGGCACCGACGATGGCCACCTTGTGTCCGGTCGCGACAACATGGGACATGTCCGGACGCCAGCCTAATTTAAAAGCTTCATCGGTGATGTATTTTTCGATTGACCCAATCGTCACTGCACCAAAGCCATCGTTTAGGGTACAAGCGCCTTCGCAAAGTCTGTCCTGTGGGCATACTCGACCGCACACTTCCGGTAAGGAATTTGTGCGATGTGACATTTCAGCTGCTTCGATTAAGTTGCCTTCGCCGATTAGCTTGAGCCAATTTGGAATGTAGTTGTGGACTGGGCATTTCCACTCGCAGTAGGGGTTTCCGCATTCAAGACAACGGCTGGACTGACTGGCCGCAGATTCGGCACTGAATTGTCCGTAGATTTCATCCCAGCTCTTGATTCTAATTTCAGAAACGGTCTTATCTGGATCGACTCGAGGTACGTCTAGGAATTGGAATACGTCGCTCATAAGTTGAGGTTATCCGCTCAGGCGTGCTTTTATTTGTGTGCTGATCGTGGCCATGTCGGCACGGCCCTGAACGATAGGTTTTACCTTGCCCATTACCTTACCCATATCTTTGATGGTGGCCGCACCAGTACTCTTGATAGCGTCATCAATAATGGTGTTGATCTCATCTTCATCCATCGCTTCGGGCATATAGGTTTGAATGATACTGATTTCAGCTTCTTCTACTGAAACCAAATCGTTGCGATCGGCTTTTTGATACTGGGCAATGGACTCACGACGTTGCTTGAGCATTTTATCCAGAATGGCGATGGTTTGAGTTTCGTCCAGCTCGATTCGCTCGTCTACTTCTTTTTGTTTGATAGCCGCGGAGATCAGGCGCAGCGTAGCTAGCCGCTCTTTGTCACCGGCTTTCATGCACACCTTTATATCTTCGAGGATTTGTTGTCGTGTCTCACTCATCGACGATACGCTCCAAAAATGTCGCGGGAGAAACGAACAGACGGTTGGACTGGGCTTGCCTGGTTGAGTGTTCGTACTCAGAGCGCCCGCGGCGCTCCTCTATCTAACAATAAGAAATCAGTACATACGTACGCGACGCGACTGTTCCTTCGATACTTTCTTCTGGTGACGTTTGACTGCAGCAGCGGCTTTACGCTTACGTTCAGCGGTGGGCTTTTCGTAGAATTCGCGGCGGCGAGTCTCTGTGAGAACGCCAGCTTTTTCACAGGAGCGTTTGAATCGGCGTAGGGCCATTTCGAACGGCTCGTTTTCTTTAACTTTTACGGACGGCATTGGAAGAGTTCAACTCCAGCATATTAGCGGAAAGCCCTCTATTATAGCGGTCTTTTCTATCGAAACTCAATGAGACTTTCATGATTGTTCTGGGGTGCGAAACCTCCTGCGATGAGACCGGCCTTGCGTTGTATAGCACCCGCAAGGGTCTTTTAGCGCATGCGGTGTATAGCCAAATCGACTTACATGCCCTGTACGGCGGGGTGGTGCCCGAGCTGGCCTCGCGCGACCACCTGCGGCGCTTGGTGCCGCTGACCGATGAGGTTCTAGATAGGGCCGATCTGAGCCGAGAACACATCGATGCGGTCGCCTTCACGGCCGGTCCTGGCCTGGCAGGAACCTTATTGAGTGGGGCTTTATATGCTCGGGCGCTGGCTTTTGCGCTAAACCGACCCGCGCTGGAAGTCCATCATATGGAGGGGCATTTGTTGGCCCCGATGATGGAAGAGCGAGTACCCGATTTTCCATTTATCTGTCTTTTGGTTTCCGGCGGCCATACCCTGTTGGCAAGAGTCGATGCCGTTGGTGCCTATACCTTGTTGGGTGAGTCTATTGACGATGCGGCGGGCGAGGCTTTTGACAAAACGGCAAAGATGTTGGGCCTGCCGTACCCAGGGGGTGCGGCTCTTTCAGCGTTGGCCGAATCGGGGGACTCCAACGCCATAGCGCTGCCCCGTCCCATGATGGATCGGCCAGGGCTGGATTTCAGTTTCAGTGGCTTAAAAACTGCGGCCATCACTCGATTTAGACAGGGCGATGATAGTGAGGTTTTCAAGGCAGATTTGGCCGCGTCATTTGAGCTTGCAGTCGTCGAAACACTGTTGGGAAAGTGCCAGCGGGCTCTTGATCAGGAAAAGTTGACCCGCTTGGTCATCTCAGGTGGTGTCAGTGCTAACCGGCGATTACGTGCAGCCGTGGATGCCATGGCTGCCGATGCTTACTACCCATCGCTAGAATTCTGTACTGACAACGGTGCAATGATCGCTTTGGCCGGAGCCTTTCGCCTCGAGGCCGGCCAATCCAGCCCGCTGCCTATCACCATCCGCCCCCGTTGGCCGCTAAACACGCTCTCTCCCCTACCGGGTCAGACCCAAGCAAGTGATTGATTTAAAAGCATTAATGTTCTAATTTAGCGCTTTTTTATGAGTTAGGTAACAAAGTCACGAAGTCGTATCGGACGTATTTACAATGAAATCAAAGCGTTAGATTCATCTAGGAAGATCAGTTTGGGTCCGACCCGAGTGGGTTAAAGCTTGGGCTCGGTGCCAGAGAGAATGCGCTGAATATTGGCGCGGTGGCGGTAGAACAGCACTAAGCCAATGAGTAGATAGCCTGCAGCAAAGATCGTTTTGCCGCTGGTTAGTAAATAGATGGGAACCAATAGGAAAGTAAGGAGGGCCGCTAGACTGGACATTCGAAACACCAACGTAGTGGCCACCCAGGTCAGAATGGCCAGCAGGCCGACGGTGAGATCGATACCAAACAGAGCACCGAAGGCTGTCGCGACTCCTTTACCTCCTTCAAAGTCAAAAAAGATGGGGTAGACGTGCCCGAGAAACGCGGCAATCGCTGCTAGCGCTATGGTAGGGGGGTGTTGGGTGATCATGGCAGTGATTACCACGGGGAGCAAACCTTTCAGAGCATCCCCCAGCAGAGTTAAGGCTGCGGGTAGTTTGCCACCCAGTCGCAGGACGTTGGTTGCACCCGGATTCTTGGAACCGGTGGTTCTTGGGTCTTCCAGCCCCATGACGCGACATACAATGACCGCGGTTGAGATGGATCCCACGAGATAGGCCACTAGCGCGGCGATAATCGCCGGAATAAAAACACTCGAAGCGAACAAGACCAAGACCTTATTAATTATTGTGGCGTTACTATACACCCGGCTTTAGCCGTTCAGACAATACAAGATGAGCTCTGACTATCAACCCGACAGCTTCACCACGGTGCGCCACGCTCAGAAAAAAGCCGTCGAGACATTTCCTAAGCACAGAGCGGTGTTTGAAGAAGTGGCTGACCGCCTTTTCGAACGATTGCCGCTGCTGGCCATAGAGCCGAACAGAATTCTCGATCTGGGCTCTCGAGATGGCTTTCAACATAAGCGTTTACTGCATCTGTACCCTGAGGCAGAGATCATTGGCATTGATCCGGCCGCAGAAAAATTTACCTCTGAACGCGCGAGATGGAGAAAATTCTGGCCAGTTCGACCGCGAAGCCCCTTTGTTCAGGTTCAGTCTGACCCACATCGCTTACCAATAATGGATGAAAGTATCGATCTGGTTGTATCCAATCTGCAGCTTCCTTGGTGCCATTCCCCGCATATCGTGTTTGCTGAAGTGGCACGAGTGCTCACTCCCTCAGGTGCGGTGTTTTTTAGCACAGCTGGACCCGACACCTTGATCGAGTACCGGCAGCGCTGGGCGCAGGTTGATCGGTACGCCCATTCTTTCGGCTTGATTGATATGCACGATTTGGGCGATGCCATGCTGCAGCAAGGCCTTTCTGCACCTGTGCTGGACCGCGAAACTATCACGGTAAGTTACCCTACCGTGACCGCTTTGGAGAAAGAGTTAAGAGCGGTCGCTGCTGTCAATCTTGCCTCGGGACGCAGGCGAGGCTTAATGTCTCCGTCGGTGAGACGCCGATTGAGACAAAATCTGGCTGATGCACCCATAAATGTAACTTTGGAGTTGGTTCAGGGACATGCTTGGAAAAAACCGATGGTCAACGCTCAAAGATCGACGAAGGACGGCGTTTATGTGCCCGTCGACTCCATCCGTAATCGGCTACGTTCATTGCAAAATAATCGATGAAATCAGCGCATGGGAATTGCATGGTTGAGATCAGTTTGAGGTCAAATAAAAATAATCCACAGAAACTCCGCTAATCACCACGTTAACTGCCACGAATTGCATATAATCTGGATGTTAGGTGAACCGCATGGCACTCGATTCCGAAGTGATAGCAGGGCCAAGGAAAACATTTCGCCGTGATTGATATTCACAAGACGACCAAGGGAGCAGTGAGGCTGATCGTGCGAGCGAATCAGTCGATGACTTGGCGGGCGAATATGTGGTTGGCCGCGAGCCTCGGGGTGGTCTGCCTGGGTATCGCTCTGGCAATGGCGAGTCACGGATTTTGGATGATCGTGCCGTTCGCCGGAGCTGAGATAGTGTTTATTGTTTTCTGTCTGCATTTGACGGTTAAGCGGCTATCGCACCAGGAAGTGATAACGGTCGATGAACAGGCTATTCGGCTTGAGTGGGGCTACACTCGGCCGGATAGGGTGGTTAATCTGCCACGACAATGGAGCCGATTACGGTACGCTTGCTCGGACAATCCGTTTGAGGTGGGTGAACTCAGCTTGGCTGCGCATGGTAAGCACTATGCATTAGGAAAATGCCTTGGCCGAGCCGAAAAGAAAACGCTATACAGCGAATTGAAAGCCGTTATTTAATTGGGTGCGACAAAGAAATCGAAAACTAAATGTCGTCTCGGGTTATTGGCGGAATAAAGGTTGTTGGTTCAGAAAAAAGATTTAAGCGCATGGTGTCATTGTTCACACCGTGTGGCATCAAGTTTTTAAGTTTGAGTTTGGAGAATACCGATATGAGATCTGGCCTGAATCGCTGGATGCTCCTTTTAGCTGGCGTCTTGATGATGCCTGTGTCAGCGATGGCTGATTGGGGAGCGCTGAACATGCCGTTAGGCGTGACTGAGGTGAGTAGGCAAGTTTATGGCTTGCATATGACCATCTTTTATGTGTGCTGTGTCATCGGCGCTTTGGTGTTTGCTGTGATGTTTTATTCGATGTGGAAACATCGAAAATCCAAAGGTGCTGTTGCGGCTGATTTTCACGAAAGTACGACCGTTGAAATTATCTGGACTATCGTGCCTTTGGTTATCCTAATTGCGATGGCAATACCGGCAGCCCGTGTTCTGATCAAGATGGAAGACTTCAGTGATTCTGATATGTCCATAAAAGTGACTGCCTATCAGTGGCGTTGGCAGTACGAATATTTGGAGGAAGGGATTAGCTTCTACAGCCAACTGAATCCAGAGCACAATGTAGCTCGACAAATGGATTCGGGAATGGACATCGAAAGCATTGAACATTATCTGAAGGACGTGGACAACGAACTGGTCGTTCCGGTAGGAAAAAAGATCCGCTTTCTGCACACTGCAGCAGATGTCATCCACAGTTGGTGGGTGCCCGATTTGGCGGTCAAGAAAGATTCCATACCTGGGTTTATCAATGAAAACTGGGCTTTGATTGAAGAGCCAGGCGTCTACCGAGGAAAATGCGCCGAGCTCTGCGGTCGCGATCATGGCTTTATGCCAATAGTTGTTCGGGCTCTGCCTCAAGAGGAATACGACAATTGGGTGGCCGAGCAACAGTCCAAAACTGCTTCGCTAGAATCTGAGGCAGACCGTCAATGGACTCAACAAGAATTGCTGGCAAAAGGCGAAGGTGTATACAACGCCAATTGCTTGAGTTGTCACCAACAAGAAGGGCAAGGCATTCCGGGTATGTTCCCAGCGATTGCCGGAAGTCCTGTTGTAACCGGTGACATCGATACTCATGTCGCGACAGTGTTGTTCGGCGTTGCAGGCACAGCGATGCAATCGTTCGGCGCTCAACTATCCGATGTAGACATTGCTGCGGTCATCACCTATCAGCGGAATGCGTTTGGTAACGGGCTTGGAGATACTCTTCAGCCCTATCAGATGAAATCGCTCAAAGACGGATTGCGTCAAAGCAGTGTGGTCTTACCAGAATTACTTTCCAAGGGAGTTAACTAATGAGTAGTTCAGACGTTACTCATCACACCAGCGGTGACGACCATCATGATGATCATGATCACCACGGTCCAGCTCCAGGGTTAATGCGCTGGGTCACGACAACTAACCACAAAGATATAGGCACTCTTTACCTGTGGTTCTCACTAGTTATGTTTTTTATCGGTGGGGCCATGGCGTTGATCATTCGGGCGGAACTCTGGCAACCCGGTATTTCGATCGTTGATCCTATGTTCTTTAATTCAATGACCACCATGCATGCGATCGTGATGATCTTTGGTGTGGTTATGCCGGCCTTTGTTGGCCTTGCCAACTGGATGATACCGATGATGATCGGTGCACCCGACATGGCTCTGCCCAGACTGAACAACTGGAGCTTTTGGATAATGCCGTTTGCCTTTGCGATCATGCTATCCACCTTGTTCATGGATAGTGGTGGCCCGGCGGGTGGTTGGACTTTGTATCCACCACTGACGTTGCAAATGGGTGACAGCTTTGCCTTTGTGATTTTTGCGATCCACTTCATGGGTATCTCGTCGGTGATGGGCTCGATCAATATCGTGGCGACTATCTTCAATATGCGCCCACCAGGCATGACCTTCATGAAAATGCCCATGTTCGTCTGGACTTGGTTGATTACGGCGTATCTGTTGATTGCCACTATTCCGGTCTTTGCAGGAGCGGTGACCATGCTGTTAACTGATCGTTTCTTCGATACCAGCTTCTTTAGCGCAGCTGGTGGAGGTGACCCGGTAATGTTTCAGCACATCTTTTGGTTTTTCGGACATCCAGAGGTGTATATTTTGATTTTGCCAGCGTTCGGCATTATCTCCTCAATACTGCCAACGTTCTCCCGAAAGCCGCTGTTTGGTTATGACTCAATGGTCTATGCAACGGCTTCCATCGCCTTCTTGTCGTTCATCGTTTGGGCTCACCACATGTTCACAACCGGCATGCCCTTGGCGGGGTCACTGTTCTTCATGTTCTCCACGATGATGATTTCAGTGCCAACCGGTGTGAAAGTATTTAACTGGGTGTCGACCATGTGGCGTGGCTCTATGACGTTTGAAACTCCCATGCTTTTTGCCATCGGATTCGTCATCATGTTCACCATTGGCGGGCTCTCGGGATTGATGCTGGCCATTACTCCGGCTGATATTCAATACCACGATACTTATTTCGTAGTGGCTCATTTCCACTATGTGTTGGTGCCGGGTGCGATTTATTCACTGATGGCAGCGACCTATTATTGGATCCCCAAGTGGACCGGTAATATGTATGACGAAAAATTGGGAAAGATCCATTTTTGGGTCTCTACCATATTCGTCAACGTGCTTTTCTTCCCGATGCACTTTGTCGGACTGGCGGGTATGCCGCGTCGAATTCCGGACTACAACATTCAGTTCGCCGATTGGAATGCCATCGCCACCATAGGGGCCTTTGGTTTTGGATTCTCACAGCTGTTGTTTGTATACATCATCTTGAAGTGTGTTAAGGGTGGGGAAAAAGCAACTGATGAGGTCTGGGAAGGTGCCCGTGGCTTGGAATGGACTGTGCCGTCGCCAGCGCCCTACCACACATTTGAAACAGCGCCTGCTCTCGGGCCTGATACCGTCACACGATAGCTGTGACGGTTCAACGTTTTGACAGCGCTATGGTTGATAGCATGACAAAGGAGCCTGACAACCGTACTGTGTGGCAACGGTATCGATTGCCAATAGCACTTGGCATCCTCGCCGTCTGTCTGTACCTATTCAGCATTGTTTGGATAGTGTATGGGCGTGGCCAGGCTTGATATCACCATGCCAAATGAACCGCAGCCGATGACAGATTCAGTAAAACCGTCGCATGGGAAAGTAGCCGCTCGAATGCTGCTGCTAGCCGTTGGTATGTTTGGCTTTGGTTATCTGATGGTACCCATGTATGACATCATCTGTGAGGTCACTGGGCTCAATGGTAAAACTGGGCGCGTGACCATCTCCGAAGCAGCGGATAGAAATGCCAAACTACAGAGCGAAGATCGGTTGATCACCGTGGAGTTTACATCCAGTATCAATGCCGGTGGCTCGTGGGTGTTCAAACCCACAGTGCTCACGATGCAGGTAAAGCCTGGTGAGCTGTATCAGACCAGCTACTTCGCTGAGAATTTGTCGAACCAAACGGTGGTAGCACAAGCCACCCCGAGTGTTACACCATCGACAGCAGCAAAATACTTTAATAAAACAGAGTGTTTCTGTTTTACGCGGCAGGAGTTTGAGCCCAAGGGTTCCAAAGATATGCCGCTAACTTTCGTTATCGACAAAGACATTCCTCGCAATGTCGATCGAGTGACGTTGTCATACACCTTTTTTAATGCGCCCGAACAGCCAAGCTAGTTCGGTTGTAGATACCTAGTTTAAGTACAGGAAAATACGATGAGCAGTGCAACTGGAACCGGTTACTACGTACCTCATGCGGCACGCTGGCCGATTGTGGGGTCTATAGGACTTTTCATTCTGTTTATGGGGCTGGGTTCTTGGCTCAATGGTCGAGCATTAGGCAAGGAAATGTTCTTCGTTGGACTAATCATCATGATCGTCATGATGTATGGCTGGTTTGGCACTGTCATAAAGGAAAGTGAAACAGGTACCTACAATCCGCAAGTAGATATGTCGTTTCGCTGGTGTATGAGTTGGTTTATTTTCTCGGAAGTGATGTTCTTCGCTGCCTTCTTTGGGGCGCTGTTCTACGCACGTGTTTTTTCTGGTCCGTGGCTAGGTGGCGAGGGTGGCGGCGGAGCAGATGTCACGAATGCGCTGTTGTGGAAAGGGCACGACTATCTATGGCCGAGTAACGGCCCTGGCTCTCTAGGTGACAAGTTCTCAGAGATGAGCTGGTTCGGTCTTCCCCTGATAAACACCTTATTGCTTTTAAGTTCTGGTGTGACTTGCACTTTGGCTCACCATGCAATTAAAGAGGATCATCGGCAAAAAATGGTCTGGTGGTTGTTAGCAACAGTGACCTTGGGATTTATTTTTGTGGGTTTGCAAGCGCTTGAATACTACGAAGCCTATGCACACTTAAATCTTAAGTTAAGCACAGGTATATACGGGTCTACCTTTTTTATGCTGACTGGTTTTCATGGATTCCATGTTTGCATGGGTGCCATCATGCTAACTGTGGTTATGTTCCGCGGCATGAAGGGACACTTCAGTTCGAAGAATCACTTTGCCTTTGAGGCAGCTGCCTGGTATTGGCACTTTGTCGACGTCGTTTGGCTTGGTCTGTTTGTCTTTGTTTATCTGCTCTGAGCAACGGGCTGAGACCCGCTGCGATCGTAGACCATTGAAGTTGGCCAAGCGAGCGTGAGTTCGCTCCGATCTATTTGTGTCTACTGTGGTTCCAGCCGCGGTGCGAAGCCCGACTACGTAGCCGGTGCGCAAAAGCTGGCCACCGAGCTCGTTGCTCGTGACATTACATTGGTCTATGGCGGTGCCCACGTCGGTGTTATGGGGGCCATTGCCGATCAGGTACTTTCCGCAGGTGGACGTGTGGTCGGTGTTATACCGCAGGCTCTGGTTGATGTAGAAGTAGCTCATGATGACCTCACAGAGCTTGTCGTAGTGGGTGACATGCACGAACGTAAAGCATTGATGGCAGAGCGCTCTGACGGATTCATTGCACTTCCAGGCGGTCTTGGTACGCTAGAGGAATTGTTTGAAGTTCTTACTTGGTCACAACTAGATTTACATCAAAAGCCCTGTGGCTTGCTCAATGTAGCTGGTTATTTCGATCGGTTGCTAGGATTTCTGGATCATGCACGAGACGAACGCTTTATGCGTGATGCTCATCGACAATTGCTCATCAGTGATAGCGATCCTGGCGGCCTGATTGATCGTATGGGACGATACAAAGCGGTTAAAACGCTCAAGGTCGAACGCGTAACGTAGTCTCATCTAAGTGGGCTGGCGTTAAACTCCACCACGCCGAAAGCTGCGGCAATCATGATGACAATTATGGCCAGTACCGACAGGCCGATGCGTAGCGTTAGTGCGTGTACCACACGCTTAGTGTTCCCTTTATCCTTAACCAGGAAAAATAACCCCGAGAACAGGCTGAGAATTACGAATAGCAGCAATAAAATTACGATGAATTTAACAAAAATCATGTGGTCAGGGTAGCACGGGTGGCGTCTTTAGACAGGCGTGTTTTATACGCGTACTGCGTGGTTTTAGCCTGTTTGCTGTTTCTCGGAACATGGCAACTGCTTCGCGGATTTGAGAAACAAAAGATGTTGGACCAGGCCGATCAGGCTGATGTAGCTAGTGCGGTGCCGCTAGATCAAATCGTTGATCCGGTGGCATCGGCAGAACAGTATCAACGCGTTATTGCCAGCGGTCGATACCATGCAAGCCGACAGTTTCTTTGGGATAATCGAGTGTACAAAAGCCGAGCTGGGTTTGAGGTCATTACACCAGTGGAGCAGGCAAATGGAAGCGTCATCCTGGTTAACCGTGGATGGGTTCCATTGGGTTTAACTCGTGAGGATTTGCCAGACACGTCGATGCCTGAGGCATTGCTGGATAAGCCTGTAACTATTGAGGGTCTGTTTTCTCGACCCTCTAAAGGGTTTGCTTCCGGGGAGGCATTTGATCCGAAGCAGGCTTGGCCAAAGATCATTCAGTATTTCGATTATGAAGCTATATCACGGGCTCTCGATGCGACTGTAGTGGCGGGGGTGTTACAACCACAAAGAGTGGGTGCACCCGCCAAAGGTGAAGAATTTTTTCCGGTCAACTGGCAACCCACCGATGCTATTGGGCCTGTTCGACACTATGGTTACGCCGCGCAATGGTGGACTATGGCGTTGGTGTTGTCAGTGCTGTTTGTTAAATATGGAATCAAGAGAGAACACAGTGAGTAATGATACGGCTCAAACTTCTGATGATGTACTGCGGGCCAAATCTCGGCGTAAGCTTCTGATCATTTTTGCCATGTTTGCGGTGCCATTGTTGGCCGCAACTGTCTATCTGCACATGGTTCGCAGTAGTGGTGGTAGCTTGGGCAATACGGCTAACGGGGAATTGGTCAATCCGGCTGTTCCTATGCAGGATTTTTCGATCTCGACATTGGATGGTGAGGTATTTGATCTCGAAACACTTCGAGGTCTTTGGACGCTTATGTACCTGCCTAAAGGCCCTTGTGCCGAGGTGTGTGAGAAAAATATTTACCACATGCGCCAAGTTCGATTGGCTCTGAACCATCGAATGAGCCGGGTTCAGAGAGTGGTGGTTGCGCAATTTCCTGAGCAATTGTCGGATCAAGTGCGCCAAGATCATCCTGGCTTAAAAGTGCTCAGTGATGATGCAGATATGTTAGCTACGTTGGCGGGTCAAATTGACGCCGCCGTAAACAGCATGAGCGCTCAGGAGGATGTGATCTATCTCTTTGATCCATTTGGTAATTTAATGATGCGATTCGCCCCAGATGTACCGCCTAAGAAGATACTTGAAGATCTGAAGCATCTACTAAAAGTTTCGCGTATCGGTTAGTCTGCGCTCCAGGATGAAAACAGCAAGCATCAATAAGTCTGCTGCCAGAGGGTTTGGGCACTGGCGAGACTACCTAGAGATAACGAAACCAAAAGTCGTACTGTTGCTGGTGTTTACTGCCTTCGTGGGCATGATCCTGTCTGTACCCGGTTGGTTGCCGTTGCAGGAGACGGTATTGGGTTTGATGGGCATAGGGCTCGCTGCATCGTCTGCAGCCGCGATTAATCATGTGATTGATCAGCGAACAGATGCCATTATGAAGCGGACAGAAAACCGACCGCTGCCGCAAGGGAATTTAAGTACCTTGCAGTGCTTGGTGTTTGCCACGCTCTTGGGTGTTGTAGCGATGATAATCTTGACCGTATGGGTAAACGGTTTGACGGCGGTGCTCACCTTCTTATCACTCATCGGTTACGCGATTGTCTACACGATGTACTTAAAAAGAGCGACTCCGCAGAACATTGTGATCGGTGGAGCAGCCGGTGCGATGCCACCGGTTTTAGGTTGGGCAGCAATTACGGGTGAGGTCACAGCAGGTGCACTGCTATTATTTTTAATTGTATTTATCTGGACTCCACCGCATTTTTGGGCTTTGGCGATTCATCGCCGCGAGGACTACGCCAAGGTAGATATTCCCATGCTGCCAGTGACACATGGAGTAGCGTACACTCGAGTGCAGATTTTGTTGTACACGATATTGCTTGTTATCGTGAGTATCTTTCCCTATCTAATTCGTATGAGCGGCCTCTTATATCTCGTAGCGGCCTTGGTACTCGGCGGTTTATTTCTTCGCCATGTTTGGAAAATGTTTGACAATACCGCTGAAAAACAACCCA
This sequence comes from Gammaproteobacteria bacterium, assembly GCA_019634245.1. The sequence goes on along the minus strand of JAHQVR010000324.1, from coordinate 6,823 downwards.
TCAAAACCTTTGTTTTTTCGATTAACTACCTGATGTGGTTGTTTGGTGTCATGCTCGTTGATCACTATCTTCCACTACTCGGCGATGTGTTTTCATAACTTGTGTTATCCGACCGCTGATAGGCTCTGATGTAGTCAAGTTCGTAAGATGCCGGGAAGATATCCGATGTCACATCTGGTGCAGGCACCCACTCGCTTCCCATCACTAAATATGCGGTGATATACATTCTTTGGCGAGACACTTCAGGGCCTGTCATACGACGCACTTCTTCGCCATCAATAAACCATACCACGAGGTTGGGTTCCCACAGAACGCTATAGGTGTGGAAATCTTCCGTAAAGTCAACGCCGTCGGTTTGGGTAAACATGGTGGGAGAAGACTGCAGCACACTCGGATAAAGCTCATCGTGGTAGTGGTACGTTTGAAAGTGCGTATCGGGTGTTTGTCCTAAAAATTCAACGATGTCAATCTCTGGAGCATTCAATGCAAACCATTGATGAAAAAGAAAGAAACTGGATAAGGTGCCGATGCCTTGTGCGAATCGAGCTCGAGCCTCTACATAGCCATACGTCATTGTGAATGATTCACGAGTCGTGATTGCACCTGACAAATACGGCTGATTTCCAGCACTGGTGAGCAGCGCATCAGGCGTCACTACACCTTCGATGCTCAACGTATCGCCAGTCATATTGAACGGGTTATATCCGAAATTTGGATTGTTGGCGTGATCAACGAAATACTGCATTTCTCCGTTGATAAATGTTTCAGGACCCCATGGCAGGCGCGTGTTCCAAACAGACACATCTAGTTCCGCAGAGTCAAATTCTTCCGCAAATCTAAGTTCAAACTCTGAAGGATCAATGACAGATCGTTCATTCTCCAGCAATTGGGTGACCACAGCATAAGAAGCCAATGATTCGTTGAGTTCAGCATCCACAGCTGAGACTCTATAAGTGTACGGCACGCCAGGTTGTGGTGACTGTTCTATACACCGCTCATAGGCGCGCGTGTAGTTGCAGTCAATATAGCTGTAGCTGTCTGCGTAGCGCTGGTTCTCCGAATTCAGTTCATCGGGGCTGATGGTATGAAGCAGCGTGTCATTTCGATAAAGGTTATAAGTGTCGATGCCAGGTACTGGGTCCCATTGAAGTGCTACCCAGTCGTTTGATATCAGTGTGACTCTTAAATTCTGAGGTGGTGGCGGCAGTAATGGATCGACGGCTTGTGTTGCCTTAGTTACTGTAAGAGTTTGTGACGGATCGGAGAAATTTAGATCATCGTCGTAAGCCACCACATGGTAGCTGACGCTGGTGTTGTCACTAGAGGGTAGATTGTCATCAATAAACTGGGGGGCAAACACCGTAGTAATGTATTGATTGTCGCGATACACGTTATAACCAACAATTTCACCATCATCTTGAGCCGCATCCCAAAGCACCTCGATGGCCGTCAGCGTGACGATTCCGGCAATTACGTTAGTGGGTATTGATGGTTGACCATTGTTATCAGGCCCTGCATCGGTTGAGCCACCATCACTTCCCTCTGTGGACGTACCGTCAGAGCCCGTGGTGGCATCACTGGTACCTGAATCCGACGAGGTCGTGTTGCTATCGGTTGCCCCTGCTGTATCAGCACCATCAGTGGTATCAGTACCGCCAGTGTCTGAGCCGGTGTCCGACGATGTCGTGTCAGTGCCGCTCGTGGTTTCCGTTTGGCCATCGCTTGATGCATCTGTGGAGCCGGCATCTGCACCTTGGGTGGTCGAATTACCGGACGATCCGTCGCTGCCAGTATCACTATCGGTGGAACTGGTGGCACCGTCTGTACCACCTGAATCAGTATTGTTGGCCGAGGTTGAGGCGACTGTTATCAGCTCAGACTTTGGAGAGAAATTCCTTGGCTCATCGAAAGCGACTATGTAATAGGTATGGCTCTGTCCAGGAATTGCGGAGATATCGTTATACAGAGTAGTAAAGATCGTAGTGATGTATTGATCATCGCGATAGACGTTGTAGCCGGCAATAGAGTCATTATCTGTTGAGGCGTCCCAACTAACGCTCACCTGCGTATCCGATTCACGTACAGCCAATAGATTGCTGGGAGCGGTAGGTATATCTGATACCTCTGGTGTATCTCTGCTGGGTACCAATAACCGTTCAGACTTCAATGAGAACCGGATGGGTTCACCAGGCTCGGGTGCATCAAATGCGACCACGTAGAAAACGTTGTCGATAGTGGTGTCTATATCCAACTGATAAAAAGAGGCTTGGACCGTATCAATGTAGCGGTCCTGCAGGTAGACATTGTATCCAGCCACAGCGGTGTTGTCGGTAGACGGCGACCAGCTCAACTCCAATGTACTGCCGTTTAGACTGGTTTCAAGATTTTGGGGTGTGGAGGGTTCACTGGCCCAGGACAGGTTGGAAACAATTGCTATAGCTATTGCGCCGATCCATCGAAGAGTGCACGCTTTCATGGCTGTGTACATTGAGTGTTCAGGCAAGGGTTGATTTGAGGAGGGTGCTTAAGCTAACAGAGTAGAACCTCGACTGGTTAACAATTGAGCGTGATTTTTGTGATGAAAAGTAAAACAATGGCGTCAAAAGCGTCGTCTTGCTGACGCCTCGGGCATCAGATCGCCGACGGGATGGCCGACTCTGTAAGTACATGATTAACCAATTCTTTTTAAATCAGCTAGTTGTCCTTACAAAACTGTAAAGCGGCCGAAAGGTGGCGACACACTTGCCAGCCGATCATGACCCCACTGCTTCCGGGTCAGACCCGGTCAGTTTTGGTCTAACTTGGCTGTGCCAGTGGTGACCTGATATGGCGAGGGCTAAAACCAAATGGCCTAGGGGTGGTCGGATTAGGACGGGCTACCTATTTGTTTGAGAATTGGATTCGCTAAGAACAAACAGATTGTTTTGACTAAATAAAGAATAGGAATCAAATCGTGCATTTACTACTGGTTGAGGATGATCCACAAATGGCTGAATATGCGGCCAAGGGCTTTACCGAAGCTGGTCATGTGGTCGATGTGTTGGAGGATGGTAAGGAGGCAATGATTCAGTGTCTGCAAACGGATTATGACGTACTTGTGGTTGACCGCATGTTGCCCGGTATGGATGGACTTGCATTGGTTAAATCGCTACGCGCTTCGGGAAATAAAACCCCGGCCTTATTTTTAACGGCGGTATCTGGCGTGGACGATCGAGTTGAAGGCCTAGAGGCTGGTGCAGATGACTACTTGACAAAACCCTTTGCTTTTTCTGAGTTATTGGCTCGGGTTAATGCATTGTCTAGACGGCCGGTTACATCAGTTGAAAACACCGAATTAAAAGTCGCTGATCTTGAATTGGACTTACTAAGCAGAATTGCAAAACGAGGTGGCCAAGAAATCGAACTTCAACCTCGTGAATTTTTATTGCTGGAAGTTCTTATGCGAAACTCTGGGCGCGTGGTCAGCCGAACCATGTTGCTTGAGCAAGTATGGGACTTTCATTTTGATCCTAAAACCAGCGTTGTTGAAACTCACATTAGCCGCTTGCGAAGCAAAATTGACAAGCCGTTTGACACTGCGCTGTTGCACACTGTGCGTAACTTAGGTTATAGCTTACATGCCCCCCGTTAACTCAAGCTCTCAAGCGCTACCGCTGTCAGTTGGGTCTCAGGCCCAGGAGGCAGTATCGCCTGTAACTGGTGCTATGTCAGTCACCGGAAATCAAAAATTCAGTCTGCTGAGGAGCTCGCCGTTTCGTCTCGGCATATCCTTTTCTCTGTTGTTTCTAACTGTGTTTTCTATAGCTGCCTTTGTTTTTTACCAACTACTACAAGACAAAATAAAATCGGCTATTGATACCACCATCCTACAAAGCTACGAGGCCTACTATGAGGTTTATGAGGAGCTAGGTATTGATGCGGTTGTGCAGTTAGCCATAACCAAAAGCGAGAACCCCATGCAGGACACGATGGGCTTTCACCTGGCCTCCTTAGATGGCCAAAGAATCGCTGGAAATGTGCCTTCTTGTAGCACGGATGTGGGCTGGTTTAATGTACCAGGCGATGAGTTGGGAATTGAATCGTCTCAGGAATACAGATTCTATACCGCACGTTTAGGCGATAATATTTTATCCTTGGGTAAAAGCCTTGAACCGCTCGATAACCTAAGAACCTTAGCGCTAAACAGCTTGATCAAAGCACTTCTACTATCCACTTTGTTGGCACTGCTTGCCTCAGCGTTTACCGCTTACAGAATGCAATGCAGAATGAGTAGGATAACGAGCTCTATGAACAAAGTTGCGGCAGGAAACCTAAGCGCCCGAATACCGATTAGTCCCTCCGGTGATGATGTTGATGAATTTTCTGGTCAAATAAACGGTGCGTTGGATCAGTTGCAATCTAACATTGAGGGAATGCGCCAGGTAAGTAGCAGTATTGCTCATGACTTAAAAACACCGTTGAATCGCTTATACATTCAATTGGAAGGTGCTTACAGCAAGTTAGAACGTAGCGGTGTTGTGAATGAGGAGTTGGAACAGGCTTTGGATGAGGCTGAAACGATAAATTCAACGTTTGAATCCCTGCTGCGTATCGCTCAAATAGAAGCCGGTGCACGTAAGGCTAAGTTTCAACCTTTAAACTTTTCAGATGTCGTACGTTCTGCTTACGAAGTGTACGAAGCTGTTGCTGAGGAAGAATCTCAAAAATTAATTATTGATTCAAATTTTGCGGACGAACTGCCAATTCTGGGTGACAAAGGTTTACTGGTGCAGATGCTGGCTAATTTGATTGAGAATGCCATTCGGCATTGCCCCGAGCACACATTGATAACACTGTCTGCTGGGCAAACTGGCAATGGGGTCTGGTTTTCGATTGGTGACAATGGTCATGGGGTGCCGGTTCATCTGAGATCAAAGATCTTCCAGCGGTTGTTTCGTACTGAAAGTAGTCGTACCACCCCTGGTACTGGTTTGGGCTTGAGCCTCGTGAAAGCCGTCAGCGATCTCCATTGTGGAAAACTGAGTGTCTCTGACAATGAACCTGGTCTTCGTATCACAATCGAATTTGATCGACAGTGCCCTTTATCTGGTGAATAGGTTCATCACAGCGTTTTGATGGGCGGAGTGCCGGTTCTACATCCATGGGGTGGGAAAACAGCGAATTGGCCAGCCTAATCTAACTAATTCCAATAAAAAAGGCCGCTTTTTAAAGCGGCCTTCTAGTGTGGTTATGATTAGCTTTTAGCTACTAGGGCTTAAGCTGGAAGAAGCTGCAATTTCAGTTTTTTCATAGCAGCTTTTTCTATTTGCCGTATGCGCTCCGCCGAAACTGCGTATTCATCAGCCAACTCCTGCAAAGTCGACTTTTCTTCTGACAGCCAGCGACGCTGTAAAATATCTCGGCTGCGCTCATCCAGTGAATCAAGCCCTGCATGTAATCCGTCGACTGATTGTTGTCGCGAATCATCTTCCTCAGCTATGGCTGATGGGTCTGCTGCATCTTCAAACAACATCTCGGATGGAGACAGAGCCCGCAGCTCTTCGCTTGAGCCTGGCGGTGCATCAAAGGCAGTATCGTGGCCGTGCATGCGTGATTCCATTTCCATAACAACCTTTGGATCGACGCCTAAGTCTTCAGCAACCGCGTTGACTTCATCAGCGCTGAACCAATTCAGCTGCTTCTTTGAGCTGCGCAATTTGAAGAACAGTTTGCGTTGCGCTTTGGTCGTTGCCACTTTAACGATTCGCCAGTTGCGAATAACGTACTCGTGGATCTCGGCTCGAATCCAATGAACGGCAAATGAGATCAATCGTACACCCACTTCGGGGTCGAATCGCTTCACCGCCTTCATGAGACCAATATTGCCTTCCTGCACCAGATCAGCCATCGGCAGACCGTAACCTTTGTAGCTCCTCGCGATGTGAACAACGAATCGAAGCTGTGACATGACGAGATCACGTGCGGCATCGAGATTGTTGTCATCGCGAAGTTGCCGCGCCAAGTCTTGCTCCTCTTCTGCTGAGAGCAACTTGGTGTTGGCAATTTTTGCCATATAACCGTTCAGGTCGTCAGCGACGACGGGCAACGATTGTGTAGTTTGTTGAATTGTTAGGGCTGTCATAGTGAACCCTCCTGTGTCGGTATAACGCTATTTTAGCACTCACACTCTTAGAGTGCTAACAGCGGCAAAGTTCCGAGAAAATTAAGCTAAAATTGTGCAAATTTCAGCCAGCTACAGGAATTATAGACTTAAATTAACTCAATAAGATCAATATCTTACAAAAAATTAAGGTTATTTCCCCGTTTGGAATGTCTGATGTGATGGGCGATACAGAGTGATCAATGCACCTAGCAAGCCCAGCGCCGTGGCTAGCAAAATAACGATTAAAAATTGTGAAGCAGTTGGCATTGGCAAGGTGAATGAGCTGGCGTACAAAGCGGACAATTCCTGGGTCGGGCGACGTATCCACACGAGTGCTAGGGCCGCTGTCACACAGGCCACAGTGCCCGCTAAAAAGCCGTAGAGTGCGCCGCTGATCAGGATCGGACGATGAATGAAACCGCGGCTGGCACCCAGAAGTCTGGAGACTTCGATTTCCGGTCGCCGTCTGAGTAGTTCCAGACGAATGGTGTTGCCGATCACCAGTAGTGCTGTCAGGGTGAGAAAACCCGCCAGTAGCCAACCGATGAGTCGCACCAGCGAAAGAACTGCTTGCAATCGCTTTACCCAAACTAGATCAAGCTGAACCCGTTGCACCTCCGGCATGCCCTCGAGCCGCTGAGTGATTGCTTCTAATGACTTGGGTTGCAAAGCTTCTGCTTT
>JAHQVR010000323.1 GCA_019634245.1 Gammaproteobacteria bacterium | reverse complement strand
CACGCCTACATAAATTTTCAGTATTCACACCTGGGCCTGTCAAATCCAACCATAGGGTTCGATGACTTTTCCATGGATCTGAACCTGGACAATGCCGATCCTACAAAATCCACAGTGACGGTGGTTATAGATACCAATAGTGTGATTGCAGGGTCGCCAGTGTGGCATGACCACATCACAGGCGGTAAGTGGTTCGACACCGCTAATCATGGGGAAATCACGTTCACCTCAACCTCTATAGAGGCTGCCGGAGACAGCGTCTATAAAGTGACTGGCGATCTCACCATCAAAGGCGCCACCAAACCGGCTTCTCTAATGGTCACCATCAACAACGCCATGATGCACCCAATGGCTGGCAAGCCAGTGATAGGACTGGATGCAGCAGGTCAAGTGCTGCGCTCAGAGTGGGGTATGGGAGCAAATGCGCCACATATCAGTGACGAGGTTAAGCTAATGATCACTGCTGAATTGCTTCAGTAATCACCTTCTTATTACGGTCGCTCTATGTAAGGGCTGGAAGCTTGGTTTTCCAGCCCTTTTTTCATCCGCTTTTATGTCATCATCGTTGTAGACAAAACCTCCATCACGAATCGAATGCGCAAACAATACCCAACCCGCTATGGCGATGTCGCCGTAGTTCTTCACTGGTTGATTGCCTTTACGATTATTGGTCTGCTAGCCATCGGCAAGTACATGACAAGCCTTGATGAGGCTGATCCACTGCGGTATTCTCTTACGCAATGGCATAAAACATTCGGAATACTAGTACTGATCCTGGTACCGCTACGTCTGGTCTGGCGACTCACTCATCGAGCCCCAGCTCACCCAGATGATGCGCCCAAGTGGGAACATCTGGCAGCCGCCCTTTCGCACATCGGCTTTTATCTATTGATGATCGTGGTTCCCATGACCGGTTGGATCATGGTGTCGGCCTCCACATTGGACATCGATACCCTACTATTCAATGTCATTCCTTGGCCGCACCTACCGCCCTTTCCGGAGCTTGCTAACAAGGAGTTCTGGGAGCATCGCTTTCATAAGTTCCACGAATTAGCGTCCACCGCCCTAATTGTGCTTTTGTTGATTCATATCGCTGCAGCATTGAAACACCACTGGGTAAACAAAGACAATGTCTTGAAGCGGATGCTACCCGATGCTTCATCGCATGGATTCTGGCAATTGAGCTCTGGCATTGGTCTGACGGCTTTGATTTTCGCAGTGGGGCTCTACGCGTTTGAACTAGAGAATAAAGCCCCGGTGGTCACCAGCGCTGGAGACGCTTCGGTGATCTTTACTGTGCCCGTATCGGGCACCAACACACAAGGCCAATTTGACGCTACCGATATTGTTCTGGTGCTGGGTAACGCCGACCCTTCCGCGAATTCATTGAAGGCAACCATAAACATGGACAGTGGCAGCACCGACAATCCCCAGGCAAACTCTTCATTGATGGATCCGGATTGGTTCGACCTCGACAATTTTCCAACCGCCTCTTTCAGTTCATCTGAAATAGTGCTCATCTCGGTTGACGAATATTTGGTAACTGGCGCTCTCACTATAAAAGGAATTAACAAGGATTTAACCTTCCCGTTACTCATCACTGAAGGTAAGCAGGCCACCGGTTCGTTCAACTTTCAGCGGCTGGATTTTGGCCTCGGCGCTGAACAATACCCCGATGATGTCAACGTTGGCTTAACTGCAACCGTCTCGTTCGACATCCCCTTGCAGTAGTCCGGTGCTATAACCGACGCCTATCCACAGTATTGATGCTGCTGGCACACCGAGTCCTGCTAATATGTGTGTCGAATCAATAAGGAATTAGCGTCCGCTGTGTCTATCCAAAAAATCCTTGTCGCAAATCGTTCAGAAATTGCCATCCGAGTGTTCCGAGCGGCTAACGAACTTGGCCTAAAGACCGTTGCTGTCTGGGCTGAGGAAGACAAACTCGCTCTACATAGGTTTAAGGCCGATGAGGCCTATCAAATCGGCAAAGGTCCTCATCTAAACGCCGATATGGGCCCTATTGAGTCTTACTTGTCCATCGAGGAGGTGTTGCGGGTAGCAAAACTCAGTGGCGCTGATGCGATACATCCTGGCTACGGACTGCTCTCCGAGAGCCCAGAATTCGTTGAAGCCTGTGCAGAGGCCGGCATCACATTTATCGGGCCGCACGCTGAAACGATGAATTCGCTGGGGAATAAAGTGTCCGCTCGGACATTGGCGCAGTCGGCCGATGTGCCGGTCGTTCCCGCTACTGAACCTTTGCCCGAGGACGTTGCCACCATAAAGAAAATGGCAGCAGAGATCGGCTATCCGGTCATGCTCAAGGCGTCCTGGGGTGGCGGTGGCCGTGGCATGCGAGCCATTTACAGCGAAGACGAAATAGAAAACGAGGTCAACGAAGCGCGCCGAGAAGCCAAAGCGGCCTTTGGCAAAGATGAAATCTACTTAGAAAAGCTAATCGAGCGCGCCCGGCATGTCGAAGTCCAAATACTCGGCGATTCGCATGGCAACGTCGTGCATCTGTTCGAAAGAGATTGTACGGTACAACGGCGTAATCAAAAGATTGTGGAGCGTGCTCCAGCACCTTATCTGGATGAAAAACAGCGTGCAGAGGTTACCGAGTATGCATTGAGAATCGGCCGTGCTACCCACTATCTCGCAGCGGGCACGGTAGAGTTCCTGATGGATATGGACAGCGGTTCATTCTACTTCATCGAAGTGAATCCTCGAGTTCAGGTAGAACACACCGTCACTGAAGAAATTACCGGCATCGACATCATCAAGGCACAAATTCATCTGGTGGAAGGTGCTGAAATAGGAACCCCTGAGTCCGGCGTGCCCAAACAGGGTGATATCGAGTTAAATGGCCACGCCATGCAGTGCCGAATTACCACAGAAGACCCTGAGCAAAATTTTGTTCCCGACTATGGACGCATTACTGCCTATCGGGGCGCGGCCGGTTTTGGAATCCGGCTTGATGGCGGCACCGCTTATTCCGGCGCTGTGATCAATCGTTACTACGATCCTTTACTGGAAAAGGTCACGGCGTGGGCATCTACCGCTGATGAAACCATTAAGCGTATGGACCGAGCCTTACGTGAGTTTCGCATTCGTGGCGTTGCAACCAACCTGACTTTTCTGGAAAACATTATCGGTCACGAGAAGTTTCTCGATAACAGTTACACCACGAAATTTATTGATACAACACCCGATTTATTTAAACAGGTCCAGCGTCAGGACAGAGCCACAAAACTTTTGCAATATATTGCCGACGTATCGGTCAATGGTCACCCCGATGTGCGCGATAGACCAAAACCCACAATCACTGAAACCGTAATAAAAGCCCCTTGGTTCGACCAACCTGCTGCAGATGGCACGAAACAACGGCTAGACAAGGATGGTCCTGAAGCCTTTTCAAAATGGATGAGAGAACATCCTGAAATCCTCTTCACTGACACCACGATGCGGGATGCGCCTCAGTCGTTACTCGCAACGCGAATGCGCACCTTTGATATTGTCAACATTGCCGGTGCTTATTCCAAAGCACTACCCGAGCTGCTGAGCTTGGAATGCTGGGGTGGTGCAACCTTCGATGTCAGCATGCGGTTTCTAACAGAAGACCCTTGGGAGCGTTTAGCCGCTATTCGTGAACGCGCGCCTAATATTTTGCTTCAAATGCTCATTCGGGGTGCCAACGGGGTGGGTTACACCAACTACCCAGACAACGTGCTTCAGCACTTTGTCAAACAGGCAGCAGACACAGGGGTTGATTTATTCCGTGTGTTTGACTGTTTTAACTGGATTGAAAATATGCGTGTGAGTATGGATGCTGTGCGTGAACAAAACAAACTTTGTGAAGCCGCCATTTGCTACACCGGCGACATGCTAGAAAAAGGTAAAAATAAGTACGACCTTAAATACTATCTGGGTTTAGCTAGAGAATTAGAAGCCGCTGGTGCACACATCATTGCCATCAAAGATATGTCCGGCGTATTGAAACCTGCAGCGGCAACACAATTGTTTAGTGCATTACGTGAAGAAACAACCCTACCGCTACATTTTCACACTCATGACACCTCAGGTATATCGGCTGCGACTGTGCTAGCTGCTATAGACGCCAATGTCGATGCCGTTGATGCTGCCATGGATGCCTTTTCAGGCACAACGTCACAACCGTGTTTGGGTTCTATTGTGTCAGCGTTGAGCCATCACGAACGCAAGCCCAATCTGTCTCGTTCAGCCATCGATAAGATATCGTTTTATTGGGAAAACGTACGCCGACAATATCGAGCTTTTGAAAGCGATCAATATAGCCCAGCTTCGGAAGTCTACCTTCACGAAATGCCAGGTGGACAATTCACCAACCTAAAAGAACAAGCCCGGTCGCTCGGCTTAAGTGATCGCTGGCATGAAGTAGCACAAGCCTATTCAGATGTGAACGACTTATTTGGTGACATCGTTAAAGTGACTCCCAGTTCTAAAGTCGTGGGCGACTTGGCTTTAATGATGGTCAGTCAGGATATGACCATCGACGATGTTAAAAACCCCGATCAGGAGATTGCCTTCCCCGACTCAGTGGTTTCAATGATGCGCGGCGAACTCAGTCAACCAACCGGAGGTTGGCCGCAAGAGATACAACAAATTGTACTAAAAGGAGAGGCACCACTAACAGATCGGGCCGGCGCTACGATTCCACCGGTGGATTTTTTAGCAACCGCAACAGAATTGAAAGAGATCATTGGTCGGGAGGTCACCGATCTGGATATAGCAGGATATCTGATGTATCCAAAAGTATTTACTGAGTTTCAAGCGGCACAGCAAGAATACGGACCAACCAGTGTTTTGCCCACACCGGTGTATTTCTATGGTGTAAAAATCGGTGATGAAATTTTCATTGATATTGAACAAGGCAAAACACTGGTATTGCGCTGTGTTGCCATTGGGGAAGTCAATGATAAAGGTATGGTTCGAGTGTTCTTTGAACTGAATGGTCAACCTCGATCGATACAAGTACCCGATAGATTGCACGGTGCAGAAATGGCTCAGGCCCGCCCCAAAGCAGACCTTGGCGATAAATCTCAAGTGGGGGCTCCGATGCCGGGTGTTGTCTCTCAAGTTGCTGTTAGTAAAGGTCAGAACGTCTCTGCCGGGGATGTATTGCTTTCGATTGAAGCGATGAAAATGGAAACCGCAATTTATGCAGAGACCGATGGTGAAGTCACTGAGCTACTGGTCGGCGTAGGTGATCAAATAGACGCAAAAGACTTGCTCATTAAACTGTCGTGAACCCACTGGCTTGGCTGGGTAGGCACAGCTCGATCGCCCTAGCAAGCCTGGTAGTCATAGGTATCGCCGTACCTCAATTAGGGGTCTGGCTGAAACACTATGTTGAAGAAGCGATTATCTTATTATTGTTTGTGGCCTTCTTGCGCCTGGATTTGAACGCGCTTCGAATCCATTTTAAAAATCCCAAATGGGTTATTGCAGCAACGGTTTGGACAATGTTCATTGTTCCAATGGGCCTGATTGTTCTGTTTAAACTACTGAATGTTGAGGATCGCTTCCCCGAATTGCATCCTGCCTTGGTATTCCAAGCCAGCGCATCTCCGCTGATGGCGGCGCCAGCATTTGCAATGTTGCTAGGCTTGGACGCCACGCTGGTACTAATCACTCTAGTGCTCAGTACCGCACTAACACCCTTGTTGGCACCCGTGTATGCGAGCGTGGCCAACGTTGAGTTATCGATTACGCCTATGATGTTGGGCATCAAGTTATTACTGATATTAATTTCTACGGCTTTTGCGGGATTGTTTCTGCAGTGGTTAATCGGCATTAAGCGCTTGGCCCAGTTCGACAAAGAACTCGATGGCATCAACGTGATCGTTTTATTGGTCTTTATCTGTGCCATTTTGGGCAACATAAGGACCCCTTTGTTGAACTCCCCGGCCCTGGTAATCATGTTGACCTTAGTATCGTTTGTACTCTTTTTTACTCTCTGGTCAATCACTTACTTAGTGTTTAAGCGCGCCGACCAAGAACGGGCTCTTGCCATCGCGCTGTTGGTATCCAACAGAAATATGGGCCTGATCATAGCTGCCACAGCGAGTGCGCTGCCCGAAATGACTTGGATGTATTTTGCCGTCGCCCAACTACCGATCTACTTCTGCCCGCAAATACTTAAACCGATCACCACAGCAATTAGGAACTCAACTAACCGCTAAACCTGCTTTGTTGATGAATCGCTAACGAATAGGAACGTAGATTTCAGTAATCAATTCTTGTTCTGGCGTTTGATCGGGATCGTTCAAATATATTTCGAAGGGCTTAATCGTCTTGTTAGGTTTGAGCTTAGCAAATCGCAGCTCCCCCATGGCCATTGCCCAACCGTTGGCTAAATGAGAGTACGAACCGTGCTGAGTGACTTTAACTGCTCTACAGGCAGCCCGCTCCCCACGTTGTGCCCCAGCCACCGAGCCGTCGCCCTTGGTGGGAACTGCGGCTATGTAGGCCATTCGATCATTCACAAAATCGGTATCGGTATAAATGGAAAATGGGGCTCCGTCGGCTTCCACCGAACTGTCTGTTAAACCCGACATCAGTGTTGAATAACTGGACTGCATCGAATCGTGAACCCCAGCCATTGTGGTCGTGCTTGAGACTCCGTGGTAACTCGATGCGGGAACATCGACTACCCCGTTATGCTCAACCGACATATGAACATCGCCGGTTTCCACATATTCTTTTAGCAAACGCAGGCCTCTATCATAATCATTGCGAATCATCGCCACCATTTTCTTAACCATGAAAAACATAAAAAACGGTAAAGAGCTATTCATGGTCCAGGTGATTTTTGTACTGGAGGGCTCTAAGGCTTCTAACACAAAGCCAACCGAAGCTTGGGACTTAAACGGTTTTATAAATTGCAGATCGCAATTTACCGTTCGATGCTGACTGTTCGAGGCATCTCCAGCATCCAATAAAGTCATATCTCCAGCGCCAATCTTATTTCCTCGCCAACCATAGCCATGGTCTTTTTCACCCGTGGTACCACGGTATTCTAACGAGCAGCCAGGTTCCATAAACAACCATGGAGACCAGGTAGGCCAGGTATGGAAATCTACAATGGCGTCATGCACTTTTTGCAACGGTGCTTCGATAACTTCGGATGTGGTGACATCAAATGCGGGCATAGTGGCCTCCAGGTGTAGAGCGCCTGGAGTTCGCCATTAGTCGGTGACGCTAAACCCATACTCGCTAGCTGCCACCAACAGCCAAGTCCAGACGTAATCTGCAAAACTTCTTCGGACGATGAGTTCATACCCCTCATCGAGCGCTCTTATAGTGGCTTGAGTTTTTGCAAAGGTTGAATTAACGACTTTTCCAGGAGGTAAGTTACCCGGATGCACGTCGTAGGGCGTGCTCTTCTTCAACACGCGAATTGCATCATCTCCAGCCAGCTGCAACACGCAATACCCGCCCGTGACATTAACGGCAGCAAAGGATCCGGATACAGCCTGTCGTAAATCTTGCTCAATTTGAAACAGATTGTCCACTGGTGCGGAAATTAGCCAATCGTCTGGAGCCATCCAGCGACTCACAACCTGACCATTCGTATCACTTTGTAAGACTGCTGGCAGTGAACAGCCCAAAACATTCTGCACGGCATTGCTGAGTGACGCATCATTGACGTTGCCGCGAATGGTCAATAGACCGGTTGAGACCTCGGACAGAAACACTCCAGGGGCTGCTGTTTCTAGAGGTTCCTGACGATCGAGAGACACCTTTTGTACTATGTGTGCCAGCCCGGAGAGTATCTCTACCGAGTTGTCGGCCATCGCTGCCGGCCATTGCCCAGCTACCAACGCATTTTTTATCTCCACACTCATGAGCGTTGCCTCGTACCCTCGGCATCCAGAAACACCGGGCTGCAAATGGTTGCCTCAATAGCGGGCCCGCTTGCCTGTGGCAAATACACCGTCTGACCCATATTGTTCAAACCATCTTTTATCAATGCCATCGCGATACTGTGCCCT
>JAHQVR010000322.1 GCA_019634245.1 Gammaproteobacteria bacterium | reverse complement strand
CACAGCACGACTCTCGTGTTGTTCCCGATGTTAACCAATGTACTCATCTGTGGCGTCGCTACCGTGTTTGTCTACCAACCCATGGCAGGTATAACACTGCTTAAGCTCAGCGCTATTGGCATTTTGAGCGTCGCGGGCCAAATGCTGATGATCAATGCCTATCGCAGCACCGAGGCGCAGTTTATTGCACCCATGCAGTACAGCCAGATGCTGTGGGCCTTACTTTACGGTGCATTCGTGTTTAACGAAACCATCGATAAATACGTGTTGATGGGAGCCGCCATCATTGTGCTTTCCGGTTTACTGTTTATCTGGCGAGAATTCAGCGCATCGGTTGTGCAACCGGTGTTGCGTACGCGAAACTTGCGCATGGCGGCAGGGCCACAGGCCACGCCTGTTGAGTCTGATCGTAGAGAAGAAGAGTGAGCACGCGAGCGGCAATATGCGCTGTGACCAAACCGATAGCACCATTAATTTGGGGCAATGATTAAGGAAAATACTTGAGTAGTCGTGCCCAGTGGTTGTAAATGGGTTCTTGATTGGCTTCGTATTCGTATACTGTGCGAACAAAGAAGCCTCCATCGGAGATGGTTCGCTCAACCACATTGCCGTTAGTATCGTAGACGTAAGTTCGCGTGTGTAAATTCTGTGTATCTGTATCAGTAGTTTCAGCCCTGATAGTTTGCCCGGCAGTATCGGTAAAGAAAGTGGTGTTTCTAGTTGTGGTGAGCGTGCCCATAACGGGGTCATCATAGGTGTCGATAAACTGACTGGATTCGAGAAAACCATCAGTGTTATAGCTGTAGGTTCTGACGATAGGAGAATAACCAGGATCTCCCACAGCATCCAGCGCTGTATCAACAACACGACTCAACCGCCCCGCCATATCGTATTCAAATTCGGAACTGAGGTTCAAAGACCCACCAGTCATATAGGTTAGGATTCGCCCTGCGGAATCGAAGGTGTATGTCGCCTCGCGCAACTGAGCATCTTCAGGTATTTCTCGGCGCGCCAGTCGACCGTACTGATCGTAAAAAATCCGGTTAGTAGAAACGCGCATAACATCAAAATCTATGTCGGTAATTGTCGTATCAATTTGATTGCGTTCAAGATCATAGATCAATTCGCGGGTTTCAGTGATTTGATCGAACTCATTATAGCTGGTGCTTTTTACCAGATGATAGCCGTTAACTATTCCACCGCTGCGATCTGTCCCACCACCAGTATTGTCGTTGCCGTTGGATCCTCCGCTACAAGCGCTCAGAAAAATCAAAGAAACACATAAAACTGATATCAAACAAAAACGTTTTTTGATGATACGAATGAAATCGTTAAGACCTATTAACATCATTTTCAATGCTCCTTACAGATCGATACTCGTAGTTTAAACACTCACACCACCATTGGCGTAAGGATGTAGTGCTCTTAACACAATGTCGTGAACTGGAGTTTGAATTCCCAGCTCTGTCCCCAAACTCACCACTTGACCGCTTACATGTTCTAACTCCAGCTTTTTCCCGCGCTCTAAGTCATCCAACATTGAAGAGCGCATACCATATGGCAGCGAATTGGCAAATTCGAATTGTTTTGAGGCTATATCAGGATCCAAACTCCCGCAACTAGCTAATCCAACTGTCGATGTTTCAGCCAAAGCATCATGGAACAGAGTTTCACATTTTGAGTCCGACAGAATTGCGCCAATGGGTAGCCGTGTTAATGAGGTGATACCACAAACTGCAGAAAGAAGTACGAATTTTTCCCATATTTGAGCTTCTATGTTTTCGACTCGGTCATGAGTCGTACCGTTCGAGCAAATAAGCTGGAAGTCTAAACGAATCTAAATATTACCGTGATGTGATTCCTCGCATCATTAGCCGAAGTGTGCTTTTAATGGCTCCCAATACATTTTGTACCAACCACCCTCCAGGTGCTCTTCGCCACCTTCCGGAAATCCCGCTTGTTCCAGTTCGACAATCGTTGACGAGCTCGACTGACTGATGTCGAACTTCACGATCGAATAGATCCCATCCGACCAGGGACTAGCTCGCCATGCTTGAACGATTCTTTTGTTGGGCAAAAGCTCTATGTGCCGGCCCGTAATCTGCCCTCCGAAGCATGAGAATGCGCCGCCTTCGTCGGCGGATATTTCAGCGGGTGCCCCTGTGACATTGCCGAATTCCGCTGAAGATATAAGTGCTTTGTAAACTCGTTCTGGTGTGGTGTTAAACGTGATTGATTGTTTGATTGCCATTACTACTAAGTCCAAAGTGTTTGATGGTTGATATAGTAAACCATATGGTTTACTATTATTGGCATGTTGTCAAGTGCCTATAAAACCAACGCGGAGTCACAAGAATATCTTGATCTCGTGTTTAAAGCGTTGGGTGACCAGACCCGTCGCGAGATTCTGGCAAGACTTAGCGAGGGGCCTGCGATGGTCACTGAGCTTGCGCAGCCCTTCGATATGTCGTTACCGGCGGTGGGAAAACATGTTCGCGTGCTAGAGAATGCTGGGTTGGTTGAACGGGAGATCACTGGGCGACTCCATCGGTGTACGCTCAATCCCCTGCCACTAAAGAATGCCGAGGATTGGTTAGTACACTATAAAAAATTTTGGGACGAAACATTTGATGCATTGGGCGACTATTTCCAACGCGAAAATGAATAAAATCAAACAGCCAAAAAATTATGTGATCGAATAGGGTGGATTAACGTGATTCGGTCGAACAGCAGCACAGACTTTGAGAGCCTACAAGTACGACGATTCGTACCAGCGTCCCCAGATTGCGTATTTAGGGCCTGGACAGACCCTGAGGAATTGAAGAAGTGGTGGGGCCCTAAGGGCGTCAACTGTCAGTCAGTAATAATTGATCTTCGTGTAGGCGGACAATACAGAATTGCAAATGAACTCCCTGATGGGTCTGTTCTATGGATTTCTGGTACCTTTGAGATAATTGAAAAGCCACACTTATTAATCTACACATGGATTGTCGAAAACGAGAGCCCGACGACCGAGCGCGTTGAAGTTCGATTTACGCAACTTGAATCTGGAACGGAGGTGGTACTAACACACACGCGCATCGCAACACAGGTTTTGAACGAACAACATCAACAAGGGTGGAATGGCTGTTTGGATGGGCTCGTCGCATCCTTTGGAAATGGGGGCTACGCCTAGCAGTCACCGCATGTACTCGATAAACGTGCAGGAGCGCTGGCGACTAAAAGCGGTATTGAAGCTATGACCGCACACAAACCACTTTCATCCTTTTCTCCTTAATTGTACTTACGTTACTGGCCGCAAGCGGCATTATATTTCCAACTACCTCAGTGTGCCCAAACCGGCCTGTCGACTGGATTGATCATTTAACAATAGATTTATTTTTCAGCTAACAAGTGACGAATCCCAAAGCCATTTCATTTTGGTTGGCCATTGCTTCCATCGGGGCTGTTGAAAATGCAGACCTGTGGATTGTTATGTTGTTTGTTGTTGGAGCGTTTATTATTTCTTTCGCTTGTCACGGAATTTGGGCAGTAGCCCTGTCGTTTAATTCAATCAGGAGGGCTTATGCGCTAGGGCGCCGCTGGATTGAGATGACACTGGGTAGTCTGTTTGTGTTCTTTTCATACAACCTGGCAACAGGCAGGAGTTAAGCTCTTTTCACCGAGAATCGGAAATTGTTCAATCCAAGGTAGACACTATCCGAGAGTCTATACACCTTTTGAGGCCCCCGCGCGTTGAGCATGTTAGCCAAATAGCCCACAGCTCTAATCCGCCAGAATCAATTTGTCATGCTTGTCCGACAGTAACTCAATCGCCAATTCGGTTGGATTCGCGGCGGCTTGGGCAAGTTTTGCCAATCCAGGTCGCGACTCTACATCCCGAAACAGTCCAGGCAGTATATATCCGGCGGACCAAGCGCCCTCGATGGGCTCTATGACGGCCGTCACAGCAACCTTTTTCGCATCCGCAGAAATGGCATCTCCCGGTGCCGGCGGTTTGGCATGATATCGCTCAACCAGATTTCTTGCGTCAAAGGCAAGCCCTTGCAGTCCCTGCGTGGTCGCCTGCAACGACAGTCCGGTTTTCAGTGTGCAAATCAATTTGGTTTTATCGATTATCTTGTGGTTGTCTACAACAGTACCGGCTTTCCACATAGAGTGAATAATTTCCTGTGGAACTCGAATATGCCCGTCACGCGCAAGCAGATGATGCACTCGACCTTCTTCCTGCTTATCTTCATAGGGATATCGGGTCTCGGGATTGAGAACCTCCAGCATTGCGCTCAAATGGTCTTCTGACTCATATTCCACACACACAGTCAGGGTACCACCAGCGCAAGATGATTTTACGTAGTCGTCAAAATACGTATCGAGTGCGCTCTGATAATACGAAGTCACACATTCAGGCATACTGTTGTCGGTGAATATTTCTTTGATTCTTTGCGCAATTTCTACTATTGGTTGACGAAAATCATCTGGATGTCGCGTTACCCATTCAATGCCACACATCAGACGTTCGTTTTGCTCGTTGCGTTCAGGGTATTTCAAATCGGACGGCAACGCCCTGAGTCTGTAGTACCAGTCTTGTACAGATCGGTCTAATTGCAGATGGTCTTCTACGGAAATTGAAAATAGTATCTTTGCAAATCCGTATTGACCCATACGCGTAAAACTTGACAGATCATATTCTTGACGCATGCCTTCGGTAAACGTAAAGTTCTCCAGTTGTTTGTCAAACTCAAAATAATCGTAGATTACTTTTTCTTTACCGCCAAAGAAACTGTTTTTTCCAAAGTAGAAATACCGATCTCTCTGCAATTTGATAATTCTTCTCTTTAAATCCCAACGGTCCCTGTCGGAACGGAATCCGTCTTCTATTTCTGCCAGCGTATCATCATTTATTTCTGGAGCCAGGATGAGTTTGGAGAAATTGGTGGGTAAATCAGCTAGTGGAGCATCTCCCAGGTAAGCAGGCTTCGCCTTTTTAATTTCTTTTTTTGTTCTTATAGTTGTGTGTGCTTCCAAAACACGGGCATACGATTCCCAGTTGTTTTCTCGCAAGGTGGAATTATCAGTCATAGGAGGTCCATTGATTCTGTGCCTATATCATCAAAAAATATGCCGGTTCACGGCTATCGACTTTTTACAGAAATGAGTCTGCCGCTTTTGTGACTGCACTACAGTATATAATTAGCACTTCATGAATCCGTCGGTCATTGTTATTTTATGAGAAAGAAGGTTTGATACAGTGATGAGCGTTAATCTAACGATCCGGAGAAAGAACTGGAAACCGGTTGCCAATTTGTTGCGGAAAATAGTTCCACTCCCAGGGGCGGGGGAAATGAAGCGTTGGAAATCCATGTATTTGGGGAATGTGGACTATCGTGTTGTGGAACACCAATGAACACCTCGTTAATCCATTCACCGCGCCTAAAAGAAGGTGATTTGGTTCGCTTGGTGTCACCCGCAAGCTACTCGCCCGAATCCGATATTGCGGTGAATAGTGGTGTTCTAGAGAGTTGGGGGTTACGATGTGACGTAGGGCAGCATGTTCTAGATAAGCACGGATACATGGCAGGTTCTGACGCTGACCGACTTAAAGATTTAAACAATGCGTTTAACGATCCGAATGTGAGAGCTATCCTAACCACAAGAGGAGGTGCTGGTGCGTATCGAATCGCAGACGATATTGATTTTTCTGCCGCTCGGTCCGACCCTAAACCATTAATCGGATTTAGCGATATTACCTACTTACATTTATCTCTGCTTCATCATTGTGGCTTAGGCGGTGTTCACGGCTGTCTTTGGGGTAGTAATGCTCAACGCACTGTAAAGCATCTACTTATGAGCACGGATCCTTTGGCGTTGTCAGTGAATCCAGAGGCTGTGTCTGCGGGTGTTAAGATATCCGGTCAGGCAACCGGTAGAATCATTGGAGGCCATCTTCAATCTGTGGCCACTTCCATCGGCGTTCGCATGCCATCGTTGCATGGCGCCATTTTGTTTCTTGAATACAACAAGAGAAGTGGCTTAGGTTCTGTTGATCGTTACCTGACACAGCTTATTCGCTCTGGTGCATTGGATGGCGTTGTTGGTGTGGTGCTGGGCTCTTTTGAATGTCTTAAAGGCCATACGGATCGCGGATGGACAATTATTGATGTTTTAAATGATCGTTTGGGGATGCTGAACGTGCCAGTATTAGGTGGAATAGATGCTGGTCACGATCTAACCGATGACAATGGCGATCCCGATCAATACGCACTGCCATTGGGTTCTGTTGCCGCACTAGATACCGACAAGGGAACGCTTACCATCCAGCCAATCGTATACTGAATTTGAGAGGGATAACTAACATTGACTAAATGGATGCTTCTCGCTGGAAGCCTATGCTGTGCGTCGGCGATTCTCATTGGAGCTTTTGGAGCGCACGCACTGAAACCGATACTCACTGAGCAGGGAAAGGGCTGGCTGGATACGGGTGTTTTTTACCAGATGTCACACGGCTTGGCATTGCTAGCCTGTGGCCTTTTACCCACTAAGACGCAAAGTATCGCAGCAAGTTTTTTTATAGCAGGCATTTTATTATTCAGCGGCAGCTTGTACTGCATGGCGATAACCGGTAACACTCAGCTTGGAATCATCACACCCATTGGCGGTGTATGCTTTCTAGTGGGTTGGGGGCTGTTTTGCCTATCGGTTTGGCGGATGCCGGCATCCCGTTATCTACCGTAATACCCTCTTAGATCATTCCACCATAATTTTTGTACTGCAAACTCCCATGAGCGAACTGCCAAGAGACAACGAGGGGTATCTGTTAGATCCGGCAGATTGGTCGGAAGAATTTGCGGACGCCGTTGCCATCGAAGAGAATATCGTACTCGATGACCATCACTGGCTAGTCATTTTATTCATACGAGACTATTTTGACGACCGCCAAACTGTTCCAGAGACGAGACATGCGCTTAAATATCTAAAGGAACAAGTAGGGAAAGAACAGGGTACAAGGGGGTATCTGTACTCCTTGTTCCCGTATGGATACGGGCAACAGGCGTGCAAAATTGCAGGTATGAGAAAACCGCTGAAACTAATGCTTGACGTCTAACATTGGATACAGCCAATGCTCGTATAGACTCTAGACTTGGGTTGTCGCCCGTTAAAGAAATGATACAGTCTATCTATACCAAAAATTGTTACCACACAAGCCATTACCTTTGTAGATAGAAGAGGTCAGCCATGACAACACCTATTGGAATCGAGGCCGGGCTAAGAGTATTAGTCACCGCAGGAGCATCGGGTATCGGGTTAGCCATTGCTGAAACGTTGAGTGCTGCTGGCGCAAAGGTCCATATTTGCGATATTTCAGAACCCGCTTTGGAGCAATGTGCAAATGAGCATAGCGATTGGGGGGTAAGCCTTTGTGACGTCTCTGATGAGAACCAAGTAAATCAGCTGTTTGCCGATGTTGAACAACGATTCTTCGGCTTGGATGTACTGGTTAACAATGCCGGGATTGCCGGACCCACCGGTAATATCGAGGAGTTGTCATCGGCGGATTGGGTTGAAACGATTAATGTTAATTTAAATGGGCAATTCTACTGTGCTCGTTTGGCAGTACCGCTGCTGAAGCAATCAAAAAATGCCTCGCTGATTTGCTTGTCTTCTGCTGCGGGTCGGCTTGGTTACGCCTATCGAACCCCATATGCCGCCAGTAAATGGGCCATTGTGGGGTTGGTGAAGAGTCTGGCTATCGAACTTGGCCCACAAGGCGTTAGAGTCAATGCCTTGCTACCCGGAATCGTCGCAGGTCCACGAATTGAAAAAGTTATCGCGGCCCGAGCAGAGGTTCAAAACCTCAGTTACGATGAGATGGAGGCACAGTATCTTCAACAGGTCTCGTTGCGAAAAATGGTGACGGCCCAGGACATTGCTAACCAAGCGCTGTTTCTGTGTTCTTATCAAGGATCGTCTATATCCGGTCAAGCCATCAGTATTTGTGGCAACGTAGAGTATCTTTAAAATAGTCTTAACTAAGCGAGCACTCAATGAAACAAACATGGCGCTGGTTTGGTCCTAATGATACTGTCTCTATTGACCATATGGTGCAGGCAGGTGTCCAGGAGGTGGTCACAGCGTTACACCATGTGCCTAATGGTGCGGTATGGCCATTGGAGGAGGTCCAAGAGCGCCAGACCATTGTGACGAAAAACTCTGCAGATTCAAACAGTGGATTAACCTGGACCGTGGTTGAAAGCCTGCCAGTGTCAGAAGACATTAAGCGGCAAACCGGAGATTGGAAAGCGCACATAGAGGCCTATCGACAAAGTCTTCGAAATATTGCTGCCTGTGGCATCACCAACATCTGTTACAACTTTATGCCGGTGTTGGATTGGACTCGGACGGAATTAAGACACGCTCTCCCCGATGGCGCACTGTGTATGCGCTTTGATCTGGTGGATTTTGCCTTGTTTGATATCCACATTCTGAATAGACCGGGTGCTGAAAAGGATTTTTCTGACGAAGTGAGTGCAGAAGCTGCGGAACGCTTTGAATCTATGGATTCAGCAGCCAAAAAGGGCCTGGTATCGAATATTCTTGCAGGGCTACCCGGCGCTGAAGAAAGCTACTCCACGGCTACTTTGCTAGACGCACTTGACGACTATAACGGCATTGATGCTGAAAGGCTCCGACAGCATTTGGTCGATTTTCTCGAGCAAGTAGTGCCGGTAGCGGAAGAGCTGGGCATGACCTTAAGCTGTCATCCTGACGATCCGCCTTTTCCACTGCTTGGTTTGCCGCGCATCATGTCCACTGAACATGATTACCGATGGCTAACCGAAACGTTAAATTCACCGGCAGTTGGCATCACTCTTTGTTCTGGCTCTCTCGGTGTGAGAAAAGACAATGATTTACCAGGAATGATGGAACGGCTCGGGGATCGCGTACATTTTCTGCATTTGCGCAATATCAAACGTGAATCTAAAGGCGATAAATTATCATTCCACGAAGCCGCTCATCTAGAAGGTGAAACAGACATGGTGGCTCTGGTGCAGGCGGTGCTCAACGAAGAAGCCCGTCGGCGAGAACACCAGCTTCCCAATGCTGAAATTCCTTTTCGGCCCGATCATGGTCAGGAAATAGTATCGGATCTTGGCCGTAACTCTCAACCAGGCTACCCCGCGATTGGACGTTTAAAAGGTCTTGCCGAATTACGAGGCATTGAATTGGCGTTGTCTACCTCTAGAGGATAGGTACGACCACTTCGCTTCAGTATGCGTCTAATTAGTAACGCGGAGAGTCTAACAAGCCTGAACGATGCTTGAGGGCGATGCCGTTTACCTTTTTTGTGCTCTGAGATATATCGCTCTAGTGCAGCTTCCTGTTCCAGTTCCCAAGTACGAAGCTGTCTAGGCTTCGAGTGCCCGAGAGATTTTAAAGCTAATTCGGTGGCGTGATCGTAGTGCGTCATGGTGCATCCTCCGTTATTAGCTATTATGTCGTTACCCAACTGACAGCGTGTTGTCAGCAGTCATGGCTGTTTTCAAAATAGGAGGCTAAAAAGTCAGATCGTTGGTGCTAATCTTCAGAGCATAGTAAGAACGCTAAAACAGAGATGATCACTGCACGACAGATGAATACTGGTAATAGCGTTCGACCAATCGATGATTGAATCGATCGTTTTCCCTGACCAACTCAGAAGTGGTGTTCTTATGACTATTGCAAAAAAATTCAGCGAATTTGCTCAGTTGCACCGAAACAACGAGCTCTTTGTGATGCCAAATCCCTGGGATATCGGTTCTACGCGCATTTTTTCACAACTCGGCTTTAAAGCGTTGGCCACTACTAGCGGAGGCATGGCCTATGCAATCGGAAAACCCGACGGTCAGGTTACCAGAGAGGAAGCCATAAGACATTGTCGTGAGATAGCCGCCGCTACGTCGCTGCCCGTCTCAGCAGATCTTGAAAATGGCTATTGCGATGCTCCGGACGCGGTAGCTGAACTGATCACAGACGTCGGTACAACCGGTGTTGCGGGCTGCTCAATTGAAGACTACTCCGGCGATCCGCAGTCACCCATTTACGATAGCAGTCTGGCCGTTGAGAGGATTCAGGCCGCGCATGAAGCACGGCTTACATTTGATTTCGATTTTGTCTTAACCGCTCGGTGTGAAAAATTTCTATGGAATGAGAAAGATCCGGATGCAGTGATTAAAAGACTGCAAGCATTTGAATCCGCTGGTGCTGATGTGCTGTTTGCACCAGGGATGAATGATCTTCAGGATATTGAGCGATTAATGCAATCGGTCAGTAAACCCGTGAATGTGGTTATGTCGTCGCCCAGTATCACTTTTGGTCTCGATGAGCTGAGAGAGCTCGGGGTCAGGCGAGTGAGCATAGGCTCATCTATCGCCCAATTGGTGTACGGAAAAGCCATCTCGGCAATTAAAGAGTTGGCAGATTCGGGTACCTTTAATTTTGTACACGAAGCGATGAATTATGAAGAACTAGAGGCTTGGTATCGATAGTGGGAATCTGTTAGGAAGACAAATTATGTGGCTAAAGCTATTTGTATCATAGTTGGGGTACGATTATTGTGCCTGCACATGAGCATGGGTGGGTTGATAACCAGTTAGTGATTACACTGGGAGATTACAATCGGATTCACGACTCTACACGTGTAGAGTAAATGTTTAAGAATTGTGCAGCTGTAATTCACTAGGATTCCACGAAATGGCGCCTCCGTGTAAAGAGTACCGATGTCAACGAGTGTCTGAGAAACCAAAGCTAAAAGGGTTTCTCACAGGAAAGGGCTGGGAAGAGCTACCTTGGACCGATGAGTTTGTGGACATCACTGGGAATGAAGAGTTAAAACCTCGCTTTTGGTCAAAGGTGAAGATGGGTTGGGATGATGAGTATTTTTATGTAGGTGCATTGATGGAAGAACCGCATGTTTGGGGCACCATCACTAAGAAAAATGCTCAGATGTTCGAAGACAATGATTTTGAGATATTCATCGATCCGGATGGCGACGGATTGTCTTACTACGAATTTGAGATTAATGCTTTAGGTACCATTTGGGAGCTCAGCCTACCAAAACCCTACAAAGATGGCGGTAAACCGGTACTGGGGTGCAACATTAATGGTTTGATAAGCGCCATCGGGGTATCCGGCACACTCAATGACCCTGGAGATACTGATGAAGGCTGGTCAGTCACAGTAGCCATCCCCTGGGCTGGCTTGACGCAGTACCACAAGCAGGGCTTGTCACCACCTGTGGTGAATGCTGTATGGCGGGTCAATTTTTCCAGAGTGCAATGGCAACATGAAATTGTCGATGGACAGTACAAGAGAGTACCTCCACCCGGGTCTCGTTCAAGTGAGTGTTTAAACCCAGAGGAGCAAGAGCATCCGGAAGATAATTGGGTTTGGAGTCCGCAAGGAGCAATCAATATGCATATGCCTGAGCGATGGGGAAAGGTTCAATTTGTTGAATAGCGGAAAGATTGCGCTAAGTGATTGAATTCGATCAATCAATGAAAACTGAAAATGCCACAACGCCACTTTCAGCCGCTTCAATCTGTCCGTTGCAAACCCATGTAACTGTTTCGGTGAAGTTTGGTACAGATGGGTCAGCGGGATTAGTAACGCTGCAATTCATACCCGCTGGCTCGGATACAACAGAAATACTGGAAGGCTTGAGTTTGGTATAAGCTGGGACTTTGTCGTACACCGATACATTATGTAAGGCGCCCATGGTGGCTGTGAATTCCAGCCGGTACACCAGTTCGTCGTTTGGTTTTCCCACATTAGTCTCTACAAATCCAGCACCGGTAGTCACGTCACAAGCGCTTTGTGTGGCATTGCAGACCGACTTATGTAAAACCAGATTAACCGGATCAGAGCCGTTCACGGTATCGGTATTGGAGTTGGTGTGTGAAATGGCAATACCATCAAATTCGGTTGTCACATCTACACGAAGTTCTAACTGTGATGAGTTGATGGTAGAAGGTGTGCCGATAACCTCAATTATTAGACAGACCTCTTGTCCGTACTGTACGGCAATCGTATTACTCAAAGATACGGCAGGAACATCCATTTTTCCGTCGCAATCCTGATCTCGATAAGCACCGTATTGATACACACCCGGCTGCTGATGCTGAAGCTGTGCTATCTGAAAGCTGATTTCGCCTGTACTACTAGGTGTGTAACGATGTGGCAGTATGCCGGTTGCACCTGCTCCAAGCTCAATATTGTTATCGGAAGTAAGGGTGGGGTGTTCAATAAATCCAGTCTGGATATTAAGTGAATTCTGCCCGTCGGATACAGGAAAACGTAGGGTACCGTTTATAGGAGTGTCAGAATTTATTCCTGCGGTGTCTTCTGACACAGCATAGTGGTTGGCAGGCGTGATAGCGGTAATCTCAACATCGCTGCCAACCGCTTCTTCGAATAAGCAGGTTTGCCAATGGCCCTGTGCATCGGTAGTCACCGATGTGCTGGAACTTGTATTCACTACATCGATCGTGATTTCAACGCCGTTTAAACCAGTTTCAGCGCCTTCGCGAATGGCATTGTGCGCTGTGCCATTATTTCCATTATCTAAAAATGCCAGTCCGCCGAAGCGATTAGGGGAATCTGATTGGACGAAGTTATGGCTCTGGACACCCACAGGACAACCAGCTGTAACCAGATTAATGTTGGCGTTGTTCATTTCCAACCAGGTCGGACTGCCAGGGGCTTGGAATTGCACGGATATAGGGCCATCGCAACAGCCTTCATATCCGAGTGTTTCAAAGTGGTGATAGCCCACATCTAGATAGACTGAGCCTGTCAGCATATCTGAATGGTTGTAGTTACGTGCCCACCATAAATCTTCATTCCATCTCTCCATCATCGGCGTGTGATTTATATAAAAGTCTCCGCCGAGGCCATAATCAATGCCGACTCTGAAATTCCAGATGCCCGGTGTCGTTACTTCAAACAGTGTCTCTGCGTAAAGCGCATAGTTTCCCCTGGGGCCGTTGTAAGTGTTCCGATTCGTCAACCCGAACACTTCGCTAACAATCGAGCAGCCATAGCCGGCGGTGTACGGTGCACTCTCGAATTCTGCGCGAGCCTCGGCTTCGTTGCCGGGATCCAGCGTGGAGTATTTTGTATGATACTGCCAACCGGAGGTGGTGTAGGTGCTGGTCGGGTTGTCGGCAGTCGGTACGGCGCTAACACCGTTCACCAGCGTGTTTCCGTAGTAAACGTAAATAGTTTTAGCGGTATTGGCGGTTAGTGTGGGGATTTTCACGCCGAATAACGCTGTACCGGAGATAGCATCCCAATCCTCTATATGAAAATCCAACTCTGTAAGATTATCTGAATCAAGAATGCGCAGATCGGCCCCATCGGGAGTGCTCACATAGTTGGCGTGCAACTCGTTTGATCCAAGATCAATGTGAACAACTTGATTGCTGACGGATTCCGTTGAACTCACTGTGAGTTCGGTCCTGTAGTGCCAGTCGCAATGCCACCAGGCTGAGGCCAAAGCCGAATTCGACCACAGTCCTGCCATCAGCAGAATCAACCAGTGAAAATTAGGAATGAGTCGCACTTTGAGCAGGGTCGCTAGCTTAGTTGTCGGCCTACCCATGTATCTCACCGTAGTCTGAATCCTAGAGTTGCATATCGGTTAAGTGCCGGTTAGCTCACTTCTCGAATTGGCGCAATTTGATGTATATATCAGTCTGCCTGCGGTTTAGATTGAGTAGGGGGAGAGTTGACCGTCAGTGCCATTGCCTTGGAGGCGAAGAAGCGAGTGCATTTTGGGTTGGGAAGTGTTTCTAATATTTTGAATAAACTGCCAACTCGCTACCGATTGAATGAGTACCTTATTACCATTCATGTGCCAGTACTCGTAATTTGGTTTATTTAGAATAGGGTGCGGCCGATAAAGGGCTATGGATCGAGCGCCTCTAAAACTGAATCGATTTGAAAAAAAAGCAATGGACCTATATCTGCGCTTTGGCTCAGTCGGTTTGATTGTGATAATTACGCTCTTCGCGATAGTAGCTTCGATTGTGGGGGCTGTGCCGCTTATGTCCAGTATGGCGGGAACAGCAACAGCAAAGGATTTAAATAACCCGTTTTACTATATTCACATTGTCGTTTTGGTGCCTCTGTTTGTAGCGCCTTTATGCACATTTGTACTCACCAGCCTGTTGAGTCGACTGAACGAAGCGTATGAAAAAGTCACCGAGCTATCAACCACTGATCCATTAACGGGTTCTGCCAATCGTCGGGGTTTTATGGATGCCGCAACTCAAAATATTCGGACCCTGCAGGACGCAGATTCATGCATGGTCGGCATGGTGGATCTGGACAAGTTCAAACTTGTCAATGACACGTATGGTCATCAGTTGGGAGATGAGGCATTAACGTGTGTAGCGCAACGTTTAGGCGACGAAATCAACAGTCATGGTTTGGTGGGTCGGCTTGGAGGTGATGAATTTGCGTTTGTCGCCTTTGGCGCCGGTGATATTTTGAAAGAACTGCAACAGCGGGTAAACAGACACTGTACGAAGCACACACTATCCAATGGTGTCGATATCTCTTGTAGTATTGGAATGGTTAAACTGCATGAGGCTGAGAGCATGGAAGATGCGTTAGCCAGAGCCGACCAATTGTTGTACCGCATAAAATCCGGCAACTCAACTGCTGGCGATGACTTGCAACCCTCTGAGGCTGCATAAATCCCTGTACTAATCAGCACTGAATAAGCGTTTTGTCTAAGCTAAATCCAATCTTCCTGTATCCCTAAAAGCCTAAATAGATTCCGTTGGTGACCTAGTCCATTACCCATGCTCGAACCACGACTGCCATTCGCTCGGGGCGCAGGGATTGTAGTGTGCCGACTAATACGCGTCGGTTGAGCCAGTCAAATGTACCGGTTTGAACTGAGGCGTTTATTGTGGACATCGCATAGCGAACACCAGATTGCGTATCATCGACAACAACCTTGTTATGTATGGTGATAACTGGCCCATGTTCTATTTGCATTTCATACAGAGCATCTAGTTCTTTAACACCATCGGAACGCAACAGTTGTCGATCGGCTCCGCCTGGTAAAACGACGCCACTGAGTCCTTCGTAATTTGGACCCGCATGAAAACTTCCTCCGAGTATGGGCACGATAAAACGGTGGCCATGAGGGCCTGGACCCAGATCCTCCCGTGTCGAGACATCGATAATGGCAGTCCAAGCCAGCGTCGCATCGGGTTTGTGGGTTTCATAGTTTCCAAGTAACCCATCGTTTTGTAGAGTTTTGTTCATTGGGTTTTACCGAGAATATTAAGCAACTTGGTTAGATCTTGGCTGTATGGGTCAATAAAGAGCGGCGCATTTGCAGAAAGGCAAAGATTGCGATATCTTAGTTTGCCAAGAAACACGGCTTACATTCGCAGGTTCTCAATCTTGGGTGCTTCTCACGACTTAAAGCCAGGTTCTTACTTTAAACAATGTGTTCTAAGAAACGCAAATATTATGGAGGGATTTAACATGCGACTGATTACCCGTAGTTCTCATTTTACGCTTTTGTTGGCGTGCATCGCTGTTGCCAGTGTTGGAAAGTTACAGGCAGCAGACAAGCTTGTAATCTCAACCGCCACACCCCCGCAACATATGCAAACCACCACAATGCGATGGTTTGCCGATGAGCTTGAAAAACGCTCGAACGGAGCGCTCAAAACTGAAATCTTTGACTCGAGTCAGCTTTATAATGCACGTGACGTGGGGAAAGCGGTTGCGCGTGGTGATGTCGGTATGGCTACGGTACCATCGCCTTACCTGAGTCGCGTCGAAGCGAACATAAATGTTCTCGATTTACCGGCACTAAATGGCATGAGCGAAGAGAAGCGGGCGGAGATGCTCGATGGTCCGCTGGGCGATATGCTAAATGAAAAGCTCAACAAAAAAATGGGCGTTGTTGTGCCAGGAAATTGGCCGATACTCGGGCGTGTCTATTACTGGTCGACTTCAAAGCCTTTAACCAATTTTGAAGAATTTAAAGGCATGCAGGTTCGCATTCCAGGTGGAGCCGCGCCTGCTGCTCGTGTTGAAGGTATGGGTGGAGTACCGGTGGTAATGCCTGGTTCGGATATGCCACTGGCCTTACAGCAGGGCACTGTGGATGCCACCATGGCGAGCATTGAATCAGTGGTCACCCAAAAACTAACCGATGTGGGCATTAAATATGGGTTTTGGGATCAAGGTATTGTGGGTTTTCTGATTCCAGTGGTGAGTCAGAAATACTGGGATAGTTTAACTGGTGATGAGCAGGCTCTTTTTACAGAGATCTGGAACGAAGGCGTAGAAACTCAACGAACTGCGGCCATTGAACTTGACGGAACATATCGAGAAACCCTAGAAGGCCTTGGGGTTACGATCTCGGATGCACCCACTGCAGATGCTGAAGGTATGAAAGAGCAGATGATGCCGATGCAAGAAAAAATTGTCGAAAAATACGAAATAGCAAAAGAAATATTGGATCTTGCCACCAGTGCGGCCAGATAAAAAACTTGGATGGGCATCCTCTAACTAAGCTTACTGACAAACTTGATCGATTGATTGGGTGGTTGGCGGCGGCTGCGCTGGGTCTATGCTTGGCGCTGCTTGCCTTCAGTGTTTTTGCTCGCTATGTAGTGCCGTCATTGCAACCCATTTGGGTTTTTGAAGTTTGTATCATCCTACTGGTATGGGCAATTTTGCTCGGTGTGGTTCGTGTCGAAAAACGCGGTGAGCATATTCGAGTTGATTTTCTATTCAATTTGTTTGGTCGGCGGGGCCGTTTTTTGGCCGAGCTACTCTCTCTGGTGTTTGCATTCGCAGTGGCCATTCTTTTCATCTATTCTGGTTGGATTGTTGTTGCAGAAGCCATGCAATGGGAAGAGATGACAGAAGCTGGTCTGCCGTTGTGGATATTGTATGCGGCCCTTTCGGTCAGCTTCGCCATACATCTATTGTTTATTCTTGAACGGATGCGTTTGTTACTGACAGGCGGTGAGAGTGCATTGATGCGCAACAGTCAATCAGATTAAAAAGTTGTGGAAATTCTTCTTGGATTAGGCATCGTATTGCTGCTGCTGGCATTAGGTACACCCATATATCTGGTGTTGATGGGGGTAGCGTCAGTGTTATTACTTATTGACGGCCGCTCCGTTTCAGGGCTTGGTCAACATGTGCTTGATCATCTGAACACACCCATTTTGGTAGCGGTACCCTTTTTCATTCTAGCGGCTGTGTTAATGCAACGGGGCAATCTGGCCCGTGTGCTGTTTGACGCAGCGCTATCATGGATTGGATGGCTACCTGGTGGACTTGCTATTGCGGGTGTCGGTGCCACCGCCGTTTTTGCAGCAATTACAGGATCATCCGCCGCCACTACGATGGCCATGGGGACCCTTTTGGTACCTATCATGGAAGAGCGTGGCTACAACCGTTCTTTTGCGATGGGTTTGACTGCCGCAGCTGGAACGTTGGGGATCTTAATTCCGCCGAGTTTGCCGATGCTGTTGTTTGGGCTTATCGCCGAAGAATCAATACCCCGACTCTTCCTGGGTGGATTGATACCGGGTTTAATTCAGGCATCTTTATTTGCGTTGTATATTTTTCTTGTCGCTAATCGAGTGGGCGGTTCGGCTGAGCCTCCTGTTAGTCGCAAAAGATTTGTAAAAACCAATATTCATGCGTTTCCGGCATTGCTTATTCCATTTATAGTTCTCGGTGGTATCTACGGAGGCTTTGTCACGCTCACTGAAGCCGCTGTATTGGGTGCACTGGTGGCACTCATTGCCGTGCTGTTCGTATACCGAACATCAAAGCCGCGTGATATCCCAGCGATGTTCACCGAGGCCGTTGATCGCACATCAGTTATTGTCCTTATTATCATGGGGGCAACACTGGTATCGGCCTGGATTATAAAATCGGGAGTGCCTCAGCAATTTGCACAGGAGATCGTTGCCAGCGATTTGAAGCCCTGGCAGTTTCTGCTAATTATGAACGTGTGTTTGATTGCTCTTGGAATGTTTTTAGAGGGCGTTGCGATTATTCTCATTGTGTTACCGGTGGTGTTTGTTGTGGTAAGACAACTTGGAATTGATATGACACACTTTGCTGTAGTCATGGTGATCAATATTGAGTTAGCTCTGCTTTCACCACCGATCGGTCTGAATTTATTTGTGATGTCGAATGTGAGTGGCAGGCCAGTGGGAGAGGTGTTGCGAGGGACCATTCCGTTTTTTCTTATCATGCTGGTACTATTACTGCTGGTTACCTTCTTTCCGGCGCTTTCTACTTGGTTACCTAATCTGGTTTATGGTGTTCCTAGTGGCTAACTTCTGCCAGAAATTTCTGTACCGCTGCGTTAAACGCTTCTGGTTGTTGTTGTGAAACAGAGTGACCTGAATTGTCTACTACCAGGGTTTGTGCCTGAGGCATGATTTTCGCCACCTCTGAAAAAATGACTTGATGGATTGGCGCTGTGTCTGCACCACGGATCAAAATCACCGGCATGGGCAGAGCTGCTAGTTTCTCCGGCTCTAGCAGGGGAAATTCATCACTGGATAACGCAAGACTTCGAGCCGCTCGGGCATTTTGCATTCTACGCTCTACAACACTGTCAGGAATCTCTTCAACGGGTTTGCCGACAATACCACTGGTTAGAGTCAGCACACCTAGTTTGTCATCTCCTGCTGCAAACGCCTTTTGAGCGGGTCGTGCAGCTGCATCAAGAAAGGCTTCTGCTACCTGTTTGCCACGCTCAGTATTGTACGCGTATCGCATCATAGGCGCTTCCACAGATACCAATGCTTTAACCCGGTCTGGTGCTGCTACAGCGGCTGCAAGTGCGGTAAAGCCACCATATGAACTGCCCACTAAAAATGCGTTTTCGATGTTGAGAGCGTCCATCAGGAATAGTAGATCTTCGGCGTCGATCAGTGCGCTATGGTTCTGACCAATTAAGGGATTTTCATTGGGGTAGCTATAACGTCTGGAGTAACTAATACAATCTAAATGCTTAGTAAATGTGCTCCACTGAGGTCGCCAAGCTCGGTAATCGCCCATTGCACCGTGAATAAAAATAGTCGTTGGACCCTTGCCTTCACGCACATAGGCTAGTTGGCAGTCGTTAGGTAATAATGTATGTTTGATTTCTTGCATCGCTTGTACACTAAAACCTATTGTTGATGGCGGGTGTTGATTGTAATAGAACCAAACCCTTTTATGCGCTTGCTTGATTTGTGAATTTGAGTATATTACCAACCTCGTTTTCTATAAAAAAGCAAAAACAGCCATTATTAATTTATGGAGGCCTAAATAGAATGGATTGGAATCAACAGAGAAATGTCTATGTCTGAAAGAGTCGACTCAGAGTTTAGAGGTGCATTAATCGGTTGTGGTTTCTTCGCAGAAAACCACATGCACGCATGGCGGGACATCGATAATGTACAGATTGTGGCTATTTGCGATACTGATCCGGCCAGGCTAGCTGCGGTGGGCGAGCAATTTAATGTCGAGCGCCGATACGATAGTGCCGAAAAAATGTTTGAATTAGCCAGACTAGCAGAGGTATATGGTAACGGAGAAATT